>CAYUZL010000276.1:0-7988 GCA_964449725.1 uncultured Alteromonas sp.
TAATGGTATTGCTTCTGCTTCGTTGTCTATTGCTCAAAGAACTGCACAAAATACCTTAGAAACCCAAGGTGTGAGTAGTGTATTAGAAAATGCCGCCGTTCAAGGTTTAGAAACTACCCGCCAGCTTATTCCTCAAGCAGAAGGAAGCCTCACTAGTGATCTTGTTTCGCTACAAGTCAATGCGCTGAACGCACAAGCCGCTGCAGAAGTTATCGACGTTGCCGATGAAACCGTCGGCCGTATAATTGATACCTTTGCCTAGTCGCGCCGTTTATTTGCCATGAACATTGTCACTCCTTTCGCTATTAGCCCAATTATCAATACGGCTAATCCAAATACGGAAGCCGTTAGAAGAGACAATGTATTACGAGAAACCATTCCTCAACCAACGAGAGGAGAAGGTGGAACCGCAGAACAAGGGCTGGGTTCAGAAGGCGATAGAGCTCGCCAATCGGCAGGTTTAATCAGTAACCCTACTTATGAGCGTCCAGAAATACAAACAGCGCCTTTAGAACAAGGTGAAGAGACGGGAGCCAATCAGCAAGACAACGGCCAAGATCAAAGTGCAGGAAGAGAAGACGCGCAACAAGAACAACGTGAACAAGCCGAAATAAGAGAGTTACAAACCAGAGATCGGGAAGTCCGAGCACATGAGCAAGCCCATGCAGCAGTAGGGGGTCAATATGCAGGAACACCTACTTATGAATTTGAAACTGGCCCTGATGGACAACGTTACGCCGTTGCCGGAGAGGTGTCTATTGATATATCAGAAGCGGGTACGCCTGAAGAAACCGTAAGAAAACTCCAGCAAGTGCGCGCCGCAGCGTTAGCCCCAGCAGAGCCATCAGCACAAGATTTACGGGTAGCGGCAGAAGCGGCAAGAGGAGTCATTGAAACTCAAGCTGAAATCGTTAGAGAAGCAAACGAAGAAGAAGCCTCTCCTGAAGACACCCAAGATGCAAGTACCATAGCTACACCATCACTGGACGATATTGTTAATCAAGGCGATGTAACGACTCCAACTCGCTCTCTCGACTCAATTACATTGGAAGAAGACGACGAAACAGACCAAGCTTCATTGACCAATATAAACCGCGTAATTTCACAGTTTTACGAACGTGCTGTCACCCCCCAAGATAGAATTGTCTTCGAACGCGTATAGTATTTTTGCAACCAGAAAGACTTTGTTACTTTATAAGCAAACGTAAATAGACCATTATATGTACAATGAAATTACATTTACCGTACATATTGGAACTCATTATGAAAAAGCGTATTCGCTCTGCTCAGTGTTTATCTGTTTTTTTACTTTTGTTACTTCCTTTCGCGAACTACGCCCAAGATACCAATGACGACGATATCGAAAAAATTGTCATTGAAGGCCAATCCGGCGATATTGCATTGCAAGCGTTTAACTCTGGTGATTTTGCCAAAGCAGAAATTGAATTTAAGAAGAATGCCCAATGTGCACTCCGCCTTGAAAATAACAATCGTGCTTTTATTGATGGCCTACAAAATGCACAAAATAACCAGCTTACCCGCAGCCAAACTAATCAAGCTAACTCGTCTAATTTAAACAGTAGTTTTGGTGGAAGTGGCCGAAACAAGCGAACAAATGAGACACGGCAACGTACCTGTAACGATCGCGGGTTCCAACTTTACATGGTCGCTTTATCTCAACTACAACTTGGTCGTGTTGAAGAAGCTGAAAAAAATCTCAAAACCGCTGCCTTTTTGAATAAAGACTTATATGACGCCCACTATCGCTTAGGCTTAATGGAACTTTTAAGAGATGATTCAAAAAGCGCAAAGAAACACTTGAAAAAAATAAAGAAAATCCTAAAACGCTGTGATGAATGTGAAGCGGAAGAGGAAATTGTCGCCCAAGTAAACTTTTTAGACAAAGCAGTAAAAGGGGAGATAAAGCTGAAATAGCCAATAAGAATTGTGCACTAACATTCCAGCACACAATTTATAAACAAGGCATAAAAACGTTAGTTTTTCTTCGCTTTCGCAAAGGCATCAGCAAAAGCATTCCCCATAGCACCATTTTGTGGTTGAGGCTTGCTTACCCTAGGCGCTGATTTACCTTTCGGTTTATGGTTATCTCGCTGTTGCGTCGGACGTTGCTGGGTCTGCTTTTCATCTAAACGCATGGTAAAAGAGATGCGTTTACGGTCAACATCAACTTCTAGTACCTTAACCTTAACAATGTCGCCTGTTTTAACCACGTCTCTAGGGTCTTTTATAAACTTATTCGTCAGCGCAGAAATATGCACTAAACCATCTTGATGTACACCCACATCAACAAAAGCACCAAAGTTAGCAACGTTACTGACTACTCCTTCTAAAATCATACCGGGCTTTAAATCAGCCACGGTATTCACGCCGTCTTTAAACGTGGCAGTTTTAAACTCTGGTCGAGGATCGCGACCGGGTTTATCCAATTCAGAAATAATATCTTTCACTGTCGGCAAACCAAATGTGCCATCGGTAAAATCATCAGGGCTAAGCTGTTTTAACAATTCAGTGTTACCAATTAAATCATTGACCGCCACATCTGAACGACGGACGATTTTGTCCACTACTGGGTAAGCTTCTGGGTGTACTGACGATGCATCAAGGGGGTTTTTGCCGTTCACAATTCTTAGGAATCCAGCGGCTTGCTCAAAGGCTTTAGGACCAAGGCGAGCCACTTTTAATAGCGTTTTTCTGGATTCGAACACCCCATTTTCATCGCGATATTTAACGATATTTTGTGCAAGTGTTTTGTTCAATCCAGACACATAACTCAATAGCGAAGGAGAAGCCATATTCAAATCAACGCCCACCGCGTTAACACAGTCTTCAATGACCTTATCGAGACTCCGTCCCAACTGACTTTGATTTACATCATG
This sequence comes from uncultured Alteromonas sp., assembly GCA_964449725.1. Classification (GTDB taxonomy): domain Bacteria; phylum Pseudomonadota; class Gammaproteobacteria; order Enterobacterales; family Alteromonadaceae; genus Alteromonas_F. The sequence goes on from CAYUZL010000276.1 coordinate 2,898, forward strand.
CTGGTATTGGCCAACACCAATAGCTTTAGCTTCTATTTTTACTAGCTCCGCCAATGGGTCTTGTAGCCTCCGAGCAATAGACACAGCGCCTCGTATAGAAACATCAAGATCAGGTAGTTCATCAGACGCCAGTTGAGACGCAGAATACACCGAAGCGCCAGCTTCACTGACCATGATTTTTTGCACCCCTAAATCAGGGTTAGCTTGCATCATTTCCGCGACCAGTTTATCGGTTTCGCGAGAGCCAGTACCATTACCGATACTGATTAATGACACCTTGTGTTGTTTGCACAAATTCGCCAAGGTACGCAGTGATTTATCCCACTGGTTTTGCGGTACATGAGGGAAAATAGTTGCCTTGCCCGCTACCTTGCCCGTGTTATCAACAATGGCGACTTTTACCCCTGTGCGCAAACCAGGATCCAGCCCCATAGTAACCTTGGCGCCAGCAGGTGCAGCCATCAACAAATCGTTTAAATTCTTAGCAAAAACCTGAATAGCTTCCTCTTCCGCTTTTTCTTTTAAAGCGCCAAACAACTCCGTTTCCATATGCAAAGACAACTTTGCCTTCCACGTCCAATGAACTACTTGTTGCAGCCACTTATCGGCTTTACGACCCAAAGAACGAATACCTACGTGTTCACTGATAATATCTTCACAAGGAGACAATGCCGACTCTTGTCCGGGTGTAGTATCAAGCTGGATACTCAATACACCTTCATTTCTTCCTCTGAACATAGCTAATGCTCGATGAGAAGGGGTGCTACTTAGCTTTTCTGAATGTTCAAAATAGTCTTTAAACTTAGCAGCGTCTTGTTCTTTGCCTTTGCTCAATCGACTTGCAATATGCGCATTAGATTTTAAATAACGTCTCACTTTTGCCAATAGTGACGCATCTTCAGCAAAGCGCTCCATTAAAATAAAACGCGCACCGTCTAGTGCCGCTTTGGTGTCCGCTATGCCTTTTGCACTATTTACATATTCACAAGCTTGAGATTCTGGATCCAGCGCTGGGTCGTTAAAAAGAGTATCGGCTAACGGCTCTAACCCTGCTTCAATGGCTATTTGGCCTTTCGTTCTGCGCTTGGGTTTATAAGGCAAATACAAATCTTCCAGCGTGGTTTTGCTATCGGCACTGAGGATAGACTTACGCAATGTGTCAGTTAGCTTTCCTTGTTCATCTATGCTTTTAATTATCACTTCTCTGCGGTCATTCAAATCTCGCAAATAACCCAATCGCTGCTCAAGAAGGCGCAATTGTGCGTCGTCTAAACCTTGTGTTATCTCTTTTCTGTATCGAGCAATAAATGGCACGGTAGAACCATCATCGAGTAAGTTAACTGCGGCTTGGATTTGCTCGGGTTTTACTTGAAGTTCCTGAGCCAAAATAGTGTTTATTGTCATGATTGTTTTACTGAAATGAAATTAGAATGAGTGAACAAGTGAATAATTAAATTCATCGTCATAATGTATTTGTGCAATAAGCCATACTCTTTTCCTTACTGCGACATCGCCAGTATAACACCGAATAAGCCAAAGAATAATTGAAGTACCATAAATAAACTTAGTTGATACAATGACGTCAACTCGCCAACATCCCTTGTTTAGGAAAGTGATTGAAGACTAAGCTAGTAACGCCAGAAGGCTACAAAAAATTAAAAGATGAACACGACCATTTATGGTACGAAAAGCGCCCAGAAATAACCAAAATTGTGACTTGGGCGGCGAGTCTTGGCGACCGTTCAGAAAATGCAGATTACACTTTCAATAAACGTATACTAAGACAAATCGATAGGCGCGTGCGTTTTTTGCGAAAGCTACTGCCAGACCTCAAAGTGATTCACTACTCTCCGGAACAAAATGGCAAGGTGTTCTTTGGCGCATGGGTTGAAATAGAAAACGAAGATAACCCTGACGAAATAAATCGCTTTAGAATTGTAGGCCCAGAAGAAATTTATGGTGACTCTACTGCTTGTATCTCAGTAGACTCACCTATGGCAAGAGCATTAATTGGAAAAAGCATAGACGATGTCTGTACTGTAAAAACCCCAGCAGGGGAAAAACACTGGGTTATTTCCAATATTGAATATAAAAGTGCTTTTGAAAGCGATTCAATTGAAAACAAAACAGACAATCAGTGATTAGAGTATTTAAACATTAGCTAAAATCATAGCCTAAATACTCAATATCTTTTCGATACATTTTTGCAACCACAGCCTGAGTTTCTTCGTTGTAGTAAGCGCAATAATCTTTGCGTTTACTTCTATTGTTCACAGGTAACTCTGCGTCGACATTTAATTTTTCACAAAGAAATTTAAAATCTTCGTCAATGCGCTCTAGATAACCAATAAAGTCTATTTTCACTTTATTGTATTTGTCTAATATATAGTGAGTTTGTGGCTTAAAGTGATGATGCTTGTACAAGTTTTTTGGGTTACTCAACCAATTTTTTACGAAATCATCAAAACTGTCATACTGTGCCAGCTCTTTTTCGTAGAACTCCTTGTCCCATTTGTTCATTCCTCCTTGCTGAAGGAAAAAATAGGCGGAAACCACTCTATCCCAAGGGTTTCTAACAATAGTAAATTTAAAATAATCCTGAATAGCTTTAGGCTCATAAACAGTTAAGTACTGCTCTAACGTAGTATGGCCACCGGCTAAATTACCAAATAATGCTTTGTTAACCGAAATACCCGCGCACTTGGGAATGTGGACAAAAATCGCTTTTTTATCATCAAACGGTTTGTACGAGCCTTCAGATTCCGTCTCTTTTTGCCTTAACAGCTGGGTAGTCTTAAAGTCTTCTTTACGTCTTAATTTATAATCGAGCCACTTTAGTTCTAAGTAAATGCGTGTTGGCAGTAATTTAATCAGTCGCTCTTTCATCAAACTTCCTTTTCCAGGCTGAGCATTGTTTCATTCAATTTATTCGCCAACATAGTGGCATAGATATCTTGTGCGTAGTGGTGATCTAGCAAATCAGAATTCAGTAAATAATCAGCTACTACACCATTGTCACCAATAGACTCATTGTCTAAGTTGATGTAGTGAACTTTTTCATCTGCACAAATTTTTTCAATCGCTTTATTAAACCTTATGGTTAGGTCTGTACGCTCTTTTTGCGTTGCGACAATATCCTTACGGGCATTCGCTATTTCACCCCAAGTTTGGTCGTCTTTAATGGTGGGTAAGGGTGTGCTGATACAAACAACTTGGCTCTTTTGAGATAAATCTACAATGAGATTCTTATAATTTGAAATCGCTTTATCCATCATTTCCACAACGGGGGCCTGATACTTTTCAGCGCGATACCAAATGACAAACCCCGTATCAACTTCACCTAATTGTAAAACAGTAATATCGGGTTCTATTTGTTCAAATTTAGCCATAAACAAAGGCAATGCTTGGGTTTTTGAATTGGGATTTTCTAACCCTGAGACTGTGGCACCGCCTACAGGTAAAGCAGTCAACTTATAGCTAATCAGTGCTTTTTTTAAAATTTTATGGTTAAAAACACTAACATGAGAATCACCCATAACTAGTAGCTTTTTTTTTGCTTTAAAAAGGCGCTTCCCCAGCTCCAATAAACCTTTCATAAATAAACTCATCGCAATGAAAATGAGAGAACACGCAAGGTAAAGCATTCACCATAGGTATTCAACTGCTATTATGCAATTTCCGTCTATGTTGAAGGTATAATTGTGAAGTGAGAAATGAACAGCAAACATCAAGTTAACCAGCAAGAAGCTAGCTAACTTGATACAAGAAAGGCTTTTTTATTCTTCTGCAGGAACGTCTGGTTTAATTACAGCTAATAATTCAACATCAAAAAGCAATGTTGAGTTAGGTGTAATACTGCCAGTAGCACGTTGACCATAAGCCAATTCTGATGGGATATAAAAACGGTACTTCCCGCCTTCTTTCATCAATTGAACACCTTCAGTCCAACCCGGAATAACGCGGTTCAATGGGAAGGTTGCTGGTTCACCACGGCTGTATGATGAATCGAACTCAGTGCCATCAAGCAATGTGCCTCTGTAGTGTACTGTCACTGAATCAGTGGCAATAGGTGATGCACCTTCACCTTCTTCAAGTACTTCGTATTGAAGACCTGACTCAGTCGTTACAACACCTTCTTTTTTGCCATTCTCTTCTAAGAATGCCAATCCAGCTGCAATGTTATTTTCCGCCGCTTTAGCCGCTTCTTGTTCAACAAGATCACGCATAGCTTGTTCGCCAGCTTGAGCAAATTCTCTGATTTGATCATTAGTTAGTGCTGATTTTTCAGCTAAGGCATCAACAAAACCTTGTACAACAACGTCTTTGTCTAATTCGCCGCCTAAGCGGGTCATTTCGTCTTTACGGCTATTTACGAACACAGCCATACTTGCACCCATAGCGTAATCTTGCTTCTGAGTTTCAGTTAATGTCTCAATATCAACAGTACTTGCTGCAGATTCAGTAGAAGGCGCGTCTTTTTGACACCCCATAAGGCCAAGTGCAGCAACCGCTGAAGCAGCAATTAGTGTTTTACGCATTTAAAATCTCCCAGTTAGTGATTAGATCATTCCGTGCTATGGTATTAATAGCGGTTAATAATCTAAACATAAATCTCATGAATACGCGATGTTTGTCGTCCAAACGAATACTACAACTTATTTCATACTCGCTAGCACTATCGCTGGTCATTATTCTTAATGGGTGCTCTATACCTGAAACTCAACCCATAGATCGCGTTCGCCATGTAGATGAAGGCGCATATGCAGCGGATATTAGCCCAAAGGGCAATATTGTTGTAATGAGCGGTGTCAATAATGGTATTGATGTATGGCGAATAGGGGCCAAGGCTCTAATGTTTAGCTGGCAACATCAAGAAGGAGATAACAGCAATAGCGTTACCAATGTTCATATTTCAGCAGACGAACGCTATGTTATTACTTCCGACCGAGAAGCCTTTGCGCTTTGGAGCTTAGAGTCTGGAGAGCCCGAGGGCTTTTGGCGTATTGACGAATCATCCATAAGAGACGTTGCAGTGTCCAATAATGGCAAAGCCATATTGGTGGGTCGTAGTAATGGCACAATAATGTATTT
>CAYUZL010000277.1:0-4187 GCA_964449725.1 uncultured Alteromonas sp.
CTATGTGACGTATTCGTTATGGATGCTTTTGGTACCGCTCATAGAGCGCAGGCATTTACTCACGGTGTGGCAAAATATGCCGCAGAAGCAGTAGCAGGCCCTTTGCTAGCAGGCGAACTTAGTGCATTAGGTAAAGCGCTTGATAATCCAGCTCGTCCTTTAGTTGCCATTGTTGGTGGTTCGAAAGTATCAACTAAGCTAACGGTATTAAAGTCATTAGCTGAAAAAGTTGATCAATTGATTGTGGGCGGCGGAATTGCAAACACTTTTGTAGCGGCGACGGGGAATCCTGTTGGAAAGTCTCTTTACGAAGACGATTTAATTGACGAATCAAATCGCTTATTGGCACAAGCTAAATATAGAGGTGGTGATATTCCTGTGCCTACCGATGTTGTAACTGGAAAAGCATTTGATGAAAACACACCAGCAGAATTAAAGCACGTTTCAGAGGTTAGCGAAGACGATATGATCTTTGATATTGGCCCTGACTCAATTGCAGCACTAGAAGAAGTGTTAAAAAGTGCGGGCACTATTGTTTGGAATGGCCCTGTGGGTGTTTTTGAATTTGAGCAATTTAGTGCAGGCACGAAAGCGCTTTCTCACGCAATTGCGCAAAGTAGTGCATTTTCAATTGCCGGTGGTGGTGATACGCTAGCGGCTGTAGATAAATATGGAATTGCGGATAAAGTTTCATATATATCTACTGGGGGCGGTGCATTCCTTGAGTTTTTAGAAGGTAAAACACTTCCTGCAGTAGCAATTCTAGAACAGAAAAATAAATAGCGAACTTAAGTTAAGCATTCACGCAAAGGAGAGATAAATGGCATCAGCAGCTCAGCAAGCCATGTTAGAAAAAATTAAAGCACAATCTGGGTTTATTGCTGCACTTGATCAAAGTGGTGGAAGTACCCCTAAAGCGTTGAAATTGTATGGCGTTGAAGAAAGCGAATACAGTAATGATGAAGAAATGTTTGGTATGGTTCATGCCATGCGTACACGCATCGTTACCAGTAAAGTGTTTAATGGAGAGCGAGTGTTAGGTGCAATTCTGTTCGAGAATACCTTAGACAGAGAAATTGAAGGCCAGTCTTCTTCTCACTATTTGTGGAAAAGCAAAGATGTTGTTCCTTTTCTTAAAGTCGATAAGGGGCTTGCAGACGAGGAAAACGGCGTTCAATTAATGAAGCCTATCCCAGGTCTAGATGAATTGTTAAACAAAGCAGTCGCTCAAGACGTATTTGGTACTAAAATGCGTTCTGTTGTTAAATTAGCAAGTGCGGAAGGAATTTCTGCCGTTGTTAAGCAGCAGTTTGAAGTTGGAAAGCAAATTTTAGCCGCTGGCTTAGTTCCTATTATTGAGCCTGAAGTTGACATTCACAGTGCAGAAAAAGCAGAAGCAGAAGCCTTGTTGAAAGCTGCTATTTTAGCTGAACTTGATGCTCTTGATGACGGTGTTGTCGTTATGCTTAAAGTGACGTTACCAGAAGTTGCAGGTTTCTACCAAGAACTAGTTGACCATGCAAATGTGCTTAAGGTTGTTGCTTTATCTGGTGGTTATTCTCGTGATGACGCAAATGAAAAGCTAACAAATAACAAAGGTATGATAGCGAGTTTCTCGCGCGCGTTAACTCAAGGTTCGTCTGCCCAACAGACTGATGAAGAGTTTGACGCTATGTTAAATGATGCTATTGAAGGTATTTACCAAGCGTCCTTAACTTAGTCGTTACTGTATCTAAGGTTAATCAATGATTAACCTTAGATCTAATGCTTGTAAATAAGTTTGTTCCCGCTCTAAATCTGCTGTAATAATGGGTTTTTTACTTAACCAACCTTCTGGGAAGGTTAGAGTGATATCCTTTTTTGACACCGCTATACCGATGTCTGGCACTAAATTTTCTTGGCGCTTTATATTCAATAAAACAGATAAGCGAAGAATACAAAGCAGCTTGGCAACATCCCCTTGCTCAAATTGCGACCATTCTGGGAATTCGTTGAGTTTAATTTTTTTCCGTTGGAATCTAACTAAGGTCGCGAGTAGTTCTTGTTCTTCTTGGTTAAAGCCAGGCATGTCTACATTTTGGATAATATAAGCCGAATGACGCTGTACACCCCTAGAGTTAATTTGTAATCCAACTTCGTGAAACATGGCTGCCCATGACAGCAAGCTGTTTTCGTTCTTGCAGCTTAGCTTCCAAGGTTTTCTCACCGCATCACAAAATGACATGCAAGTGTTTAACACTCGAAGGGCTTGAGCAGTGTCTACATCATAACGGGCGACTAAGCTTTTGGCTGTGCGTTCTCTAATGTCAGCATGCTCTAAGGCATCTTCCATCTGGTACAGCACGCCTTCCCTGAGTGCAGCAGGAGATAATTGAAGGTTGTCAATGTTAAAGGCTTCAAACGCGGCAATTAAAACCGCTAAACCCGCACACAAAACAGGTCGCCTGTCTTCAACAAGATCAGGGAAATCGAGCTTATCTATATGGCCTGCACTGATGCATTGTTTCATTAACTGCTTTAGCTGTTTTAATGTAATGGCGTTATCTGCACTTTCAGAGTTAGCATTACATAAGGAAACTAGCGTACGTATTGTGCCAGAAGTACCAATACACTCGACCCACCCTAATTTACGGTATTTTTCTTCTACGAGTTCTAACTCTTGTTCTGCACAAGTAATGGCTTTTTCGAAATATTTGGCCTTGATTTCACCATTGCCAAAAAAGCGTTTAGTGTAACTTACGCATCCCATTTGTAAGCTTCGACATAGCTTGGGTTTTATTCCATCACCAATAATAAACTCTGTTGACCCTCCGCCAATATCAATAACCAGCTGTTGGCCTCTGTCGTGATGAGTATGGGCAACGCCATTGTATATAAGGCGCGCCTCTTCTATCCCTGAAATTACTTCGATGGGGTAGGGAAGTATGGCTTTTGCGCGCTTGATGAACTGTTTAGCATTGGTAGCCCTGCGTAGGGTATGAGTGGCAACGATACGAACGGTGTCAGGCTCAAATCCTTTTAAGCTATGAGCCATGACTCTTAGTGTTTCTAAGCCTCTTTCAATCGCTTCTTCAGACAACAGGTTTTCACTGTTTAAGCCATCGGCAAGACGGACTTTTTGCTTTACTTTGTGCACAATTTGAAGCGAATCAGCGACCACTCTTGCTACAACAAGATGAAAGCTATTTGACCCTAAATCAAGTGCCGCTATTTGATTAAACTCTCTCGTGTCGGCTTCTTCTAGAGCTTGTGTTATATCTTGATTCAAAGGATTAGCCTTCTAATTTTTTAAAGTAGTCGTATATTTCATGTTGAGAACGCAGGTTTTTACGATTGCCTCGTTTTACATATTTATTACTTTGCGTACTGTCGATAATACGGGCTTTTATTGTATCGTTAAACTGAAGATCTAACACATCTACGATTTGTTTTTGTAGATTGCGGTCATATACCGGACACCCTACTTCGATACGGTTGTCCATGTTTCTGGTCATCCAGTCTGCTGACGAAATGATCACTTTTTTGTCGCCACCGCCCTCAAACACCATGACTCTGGGGTGTTCTAAAAAGCGATCAACAATAGAAATAATTGATATGTTATCGCTAACACCCGGAATTCCCGGGACTAATGCACACATACCGCGCACAATAGCGCGAATTTTAACACCCGCTTGACTGGCGCGATACAAGTCATCAATGAGTTCTTTGTCTACAAGATTATTGACTTTAAAGGTAATCCCAGCCTTATGGCCTTCTTTTAAAAATTGAATTTCTTGTCTAATTAACGATTGTATTTTGGTTCGTGCATTTAAAGGCGATATTTGTAGATGCTGAAATTTGTACTTTCGGTAAGGGTATTGAATTAAATCAAAAACACTTTCCGCTTCTTGGGTGATTTCTTGGTTACAGGTGAATAAGCTGTAATCCGTATAGATTTTTGCCGTTTTTTCGTTGAAGTTACCAGTGCCAATATGGGCGTATTGTACTAATTTGCCTTTTTCTTCTCGATTCACAATACACAGTTTACTGTGTATTTTAAGAGAAGGAACACCCAGAACAACATGGATACCTGCGTCAGTCATGTGTTTTGACCATTCGATATTAGCTTCTTCATCAAATCGAGCTCGCAGTTCAACGACAACAGTGACTTTCTTGCCATTATCTACAGCATCTATTAACGAATTAAT
>CAYUZL010000278.1:0-2629 GCA_964449725.1 uncultured Alteromonas sp.
ATGTAATTCACATGCCTCTAAATGATTCTCAATATTGAGTAACGTTGATGCCGTGGGAAACTTTGAATTTAATACCTTTAAAGGCTCGTCCGCACAATCAATTCCTGTTAATTGATATGAACTGACCTCATCAATGCAAGAAAACACAGCTCCAGTTCCACACCCAATGTCCACAATTCGACTATTTGGTTTTTGTTGTCTAAAAACAGCGTTCCAATATAGTGATAATTCTTTGAATCCCTGGCCCCGAATATCTCCAAATACCGATTGGGTGTTGTTTGATAGCCAGTAATTATTCCATTCGTTTATATTATTCATAACCGCTTTTTTATTAGCTCAAATCGTATTTATTAGGCACGTTTAAAAAAAAAGGCGGGCAATGCCCACCTTTTTATTTTCTTAGAAACGTATTTTAGAACGTTGCTGTAATACCAGCAAAGTAAGTCCGGCCAAATACATCAAATGTTGCAGGGAATGTATTTGATTGTTCAGCATTACCACCAAATACTAGCGGCGATTTTTCGAACAAGTTACGCACACCCGCATTAAGCTTAAAGTTATCGTTAATGAAATAAGTACCAGTTAGGTCAAAGTAACTAACTGAACCAGTAGTCTCTTGTACGAATACTGCATCTTCATTATCGTCATCTGTACTACCGATAAAGCGCCATAGTAACTGAATATCGAAGTCATCTTGACCCCATTGTACAGTCGCTCTGTGCTTATACTCGGGTACAGGCTCACCGCAAGTGTTACCAAACTGACCTGCACAATCAATTACAGGGTCCGCGTCAGAAGTTTGGAATGAGTTTTCATCAGTATATGTACCCAAATAGCTTAAGCGCATATTACCGCCAGCTAAATCAAATGAGTAATCTGTAGAAAGGTCAACACCTTTCAATACGAGACCACCAACGTTTTGAGAAAGAACCTCTACAAAATCAATTGAACCGTCAGCTCGGCGAGTAATAACATTACAGAACTCTGAACCTACTCCGCCATTCGCATTGCTTGGGTCATAACAACTTTGCAAAATGTTATTTACACCACCACCAAAAGGAAAGACTGCATTTTCAATTTCAATATCAAAATAATCAATACTGATATTTAAATTATCAATTGGAGAAAAAACAGCTCCAACAGTCAAAGTATCAGCTTCTTCTTCTTCAAGTTCAGGGTTTCCACCGAATAATCCACCAGTTTGACCTGAGATAGCATCTAGGGTTGGAGTAAATACCGCATTTTCTGGAACACCAGTAGCTAAACAAATCGCTCTAACTGCATCTGACTGGTCCACCGCTTGAGATGAACAAGGATCTTCTGCTGAAGGATTACCTTCACTTTGAGGAGAGAACAATTCACCAATATTTGGCGCTCTAACTGCACGGTTGAAACCTGCACGGAAACGAACTTTATCGTTTATAGCCCAAGAACCAGCAACTTTAAATGAACTAACGCCACCAATTGTAGAATAATCGGCATAACGATATGCTAATTCTAAATCAATGAGTTCAGCAAACGCTACGTCAGAAACCAACGGTAAGTAAGCTTCAACAAAGTAATCATTTACTTCGATGCTACCTGAAATAGGAGGCGCACCATTAAAACCAGCGATTGTGCTTGCTGCTAAATCTTGTGATGGATCAAAAGAGAAAGCTTCTTCACGACGCTCAAAACCAACAGAAACGCCAATTGCACCACCAGGAAGTTCGAAGAAATCTCCAGTATCACCATTAATGTTAAAACCAAATACGTCTTGCTCGTAAGTTTGTGCAGAATTAACTCGTGTAGAGATAAACTCAGCAGACTCTTCGCTAATGTTACCTTCACCAAAGATATTTAAAGGGGTGCATCCGCCTATTCCACCATTAGAACCAGTATCAGAACAGCTTGGGTTCCCGTCGGCGTCAAGGATAACCTGACCGTTTTCATCAGTGGCTAAAATAAGAGCTTGATTAAAACGATCTCTATTCACATTACCTAATTGGATAGAGTTTTGAGTAACCTGTCCAGTTTGATAATAAATGTCATATTCCCATGCAGAATCACCAAATGAACCACGTAAACCCGCAAGAATTGAGAATTTGGTATTGGTATCTTCTACGATACGAGGACCTACTTCAAGTAGACGACGTCTAACTAACGCTGTTCCAGTATCAGCAATACCATCGCCATCTGTGTCAACATCACCGCCAATTGCATCAGATAAAACTTGCTGCGCAGCAGCATCAATGAAAGGGCTGCCGTCTAGTGTAAATTCTGATGTTTGAAAAACAGGTGTTGCAGCTAACTGCTGAGGTACAAAACTGTTAGCAAAGCTACCTTGTCCATAGATTTCAATGTTGTCTGTTACTTCGTAACGACCAATTGCAGTTATATTGAATCGTTCTTGAGGAAGTTGTAAATAGTTAACTGGAGCAAAGTTATAAAAATCATTTGGTTCACCAGATTGAACGAAAGGTCTGAAAGAACCATCTGGATCAAAAATACCTGCGCCACCGAAACTTTCAGGTAATCCTGCTACGAAAAGAGAGGTTCCTGGTACGCCAGAAGAACCAAATGATTCAAGGAACAAGCTACCGTCATCAGCTGTTGCATCTGTAAGCGCTACCGACGAAATATCTCTTTC
>CAYUZL010000279.1:0-2759 GCA_964449725.1 uncultured Alteromonas sp.
GTATGGCGTATTGCTAATCTCAAGTTTTTCGGTGATATAGTCTTGCTCAATGACTATTTTCTGCTTTTTTGCACGACCGATAAAATTGACTGGAAAAGTTGATTGTAAGCTTTCCTTTAAAATGCGAATTTCTTTTTCCCATTCTTCATCTAATTTTCTGTGATATAACAAACTGACCACAAGCTCACCGCTCAGCCCTGATAGGTAATCAATCTGGAACAATTTTTTACGCAGCACCCAGTTTGTTCGTAAATAACGGATTAACACATCCATGGCTTTATTTATTTGAACACAAGCTGGAGGGAACTGATCTACGCGATATTGCGATTTAGTCTGTTTATCAAACATTATGTGATAGAGATCATCACCTTCATGCCAAACTCTAAATTCTGCACGCATTCTGTAATGCTCTGGTGCAGATTCATGTACAGAAAGCTGCGGTGCAGAAAATTGACTTAATAGATGACTGAGCGTTTCCGCTTTTTCCGTTAATTGTTCTGTATAAGGCGACATACCAACTTCATTTGCCATAAAACGCTTCTTAATATTTATTTTCGACGGCTATTTTAATGCTTGTAGAAGAGTCTGCAAACTAAAAAAATTAAACATTGCAGAGGCAAGGTCGATATATAGCTGAGGGTAATGAGGAGTATTTTATGAGTATCGGCGACATTAAGTCTTTTCTTGGTAGCCAAGCAGCAGTATCGCCAGACCAAGCCATAGACAAACAACTTCAAGAATCAGGGTTACGTCAAGCACGTGAATTTAATGCGAATATAGAAAGCACGTTAAGTTCTAAGTACACATTGGCGTTTACTGCATTGTCACAATCTTTTGAACGCAATGTCGAAATCGAAGGGCAACGACCGCAACGATCTTCGGTTTCTGAAGAGCAAGAAAGTGATTCTGTATTTGATTTCGAAGAAGTCGTCGATAACGTATTTGGTTTTGTCAGTCGAGTTATTCAAAATGCAGCGCGTTCAGGCACAGATGATGAAGAATTGAATAGCTTATTTGAACAAGCGTCTTCGGGTATAAGTCGCGGTATATCCGCAGCTCGTAGTGATCTATCCGCTGTTTTGGATGATGAGCTGTCAACAGGGATTGATAGTGTAGAGCGTTCTCTTGGTGAAAGAATAGACCAATTGAGAGAAGCGGTGTTTTCTCCCATTGATGTAGTCGAAGAAAATGTTAGCTCTTTTGCTAATGCTGATGTTTCTATTCGCACTAGGGATGGGGATAACGTCACCATTAACTTTGCTCAAGCTCGTAGTGCTACCTCTTCTCTGAATAATATAAGTGAGTTGGGAGCAGAACAAACCGGTGCGCGTCAAACTATAAGTAACATTGAAAGGCTTGGTGTCGAAATTTTGGTAAGTGGAAGTTTAGAAGAAGACGAGTTATTTGCGATAAATGATTTGGTTGGTCAAATAGCTAATGTAGCAGATGAATTTTTCAACGGAGATATTGTTAACGCATTTGAACAAGCATTAGAGCTTGGGTTTGATCAGCAAGAGCTCGCTACGTTTTCAGTGCAACTAACTCGTGGGCAATCAGTCTCCTCGGTACAAGCCTATGAAAATGTTCAAAACTACAATGAAGACAGCGTAACAGATTCGTCTGAGCAACGACCAGTTAGACAGTACATTTCTGATTTGTTGCAATCTATTGATCAGTCACGTCAATTATTAGAATCGAGAGATGATTATTCAAATATCGTGAATGGAATAGTTAATACATTAGGGGAAGAAGTGAGAACGCCTGATTTAATTTCGGCCATCAACGAATTCAATCAATTTAATAATCGAATTATCAATGGCCTTAATTAAGGCCAGCTTGTTTGACTAAGGAAGGAAAGTTAACCTTCTACTTTTTCTTTTGCAGGACGAACTTTTAATGTTCTTTCTTGAAATACGATATCGTTCAATTTATCAATTGCACCATCAACGTTATTGGTAACAACTTCTATAAAGCCATATCCTTTACGCTTACCGGTTCTTTTATCTTTCATCAAACGCACGGAATGAACCGATACGTGAGAATCAAAAAACTGCCTAACTGCTTCTTCATTCGCCTTATAAGGCAGATTGCCTACATATAATGTAGTTGTTTCAGCTTCTGCATCATCATCATTATCTGATACAAGCGACTTAGTTGTAGTTAATGATGTAAAGTTTACAACTAAACAAGCCAATAAAACGTATATGCCAATACTGGAAGATTTGGCGGGTACTACTTCTGGAAAAAGTAATCCTGCACCAATTGCGAAAACGGCGCTAAGGACTACAGCTAATATAACTCGAGTATTCATTCTTTCTACCTATTATGTTTGTTATTGAATAGCAGCAAGTGTAGTTTACGCATTTGCAACAAAATGAACAATATTCTATTACAAATATCACGAAATTAGTCTGCAAACCTTCAACCCAATAAGGATTGTAGTTGTAATTTGGCGTTTTCTTCCACTTGTATTAATAAGATTGCGCTATTTTAATATTTATTAGTTAATAGGGTTGACGCCTCTCATATATTCTGTAGAATGCGCCTCCGCTTCGACAGGTAAATGACTCAACGAGTTGAGCTCAGAAATCAGTTAAGCAAGTAAGAAAAGCGTCAGAAAAAAGAATTTGAAAAAATGATTGACACTGACACAGGGAAGCGTAGAATGCGCGTCCCGCTTGAGGAGGAAAGCTCATCAAGCCGCTAACAAGTTTAGCATTTGTTCTTTAAAAATTAGATACAAGACAATCTGTGTGGGC
>CAYUZL010000280.1:0-12582 GCA_964449725.1 uncultured Alteromonas sp.
ATTGGTATCCCGGCGACGAACGAGGTCGTGGAGGGATATACAACTTTGTAACTAAACGAGGTATTTGTCATACCAATGCTCATATTTCTTGGACGCAAGTAGAAACAGGCTCTTCGATTACGTGGAAATACCCAAGTTGTATACTGAAAGGTGATAACTCTGTAGGCGAGTTTTACTCTGTTGCATTAACTCGTGGCGCTCAGCAAGCGGATACGGGTACCAAAATGATTCACCTAGGCAAGAACACCCGTTCGACAATTATCGCTAAAGGTATTTCTGCCAAAAACAGTAACAACGCGTATCGCGGTTTGGTTCAAATGGGACCAAAAGCTGATAATGCACGAAATTTTACTCAGTGTGATTCTCTTCTTATTGGAGATAAATGTGGAGCACATACGTTCCCGTACATTGAAAGTCGTAACCCAAGTGCCATTGTAGAGCACGAGGCGACAACATCTAAAGTGAGTGATGAACAACTATTTTTGTGCCAACAACGAGGCTTAGACCCAGAAAAAGCGGTGTCTATGATTGTTAATGGTTTTTGCAAAGAAGTGTTTAAAGAACTACCAATGGAATTTGCTGTAGAAGCCGGCAAATTACTAGAAATCAGCCTTGAAGGTTCAGTGGGGTAATCATGCTTTCAATTAATAATTTAACGGCAAAAGTCGAAGACAAAACCATAATCAAAGGGTTAAACCTAGAAGTTAAACCCGGTGAAGTTCATGCCATTATGGGGCCAAATGGCGCAGGTAAAAGTACACTTGGTTACGTGTTATCTGGCCGTGAAGGTTATGAAGTAGAAGGCGGATCTGCAACGCTGAACAACAACGATTTACTCGACATGGATATTGAAGAAAGAGCCCGTGAAGGTTTGTTTCTAGCATTTCAATACCCGGTAGAAATTCCTGGCGTTAGCAACATGGAATTTATGAAAGAATCCGTGAACGCTATTCGTGAGCAAAGAGGCGAAGACGCCCTGTCTGCGGCTGAATTTTTGAAGATTGCGAAAGATGCCTGTAAGCAAGTTCAATTGCCTCTCGATTTTTTAAAGCGCGGCGTGAACGAAGGTTTTTCTGGTGGCGAGAAAAAACGCAATGAAATCATGCAAATGATTTTGCTTAAGCCCACCTTGTGTATTTTAGATGAATCCGATTCAGGGCTTGACGTAGATGCCCTACAAGTTGTTGCTAATGGTGTAAATAGCCAGCGTGATGCAAACCGCAGCTTTATTGTCGTTACTCATTATCAGCGCCTTCTCGACTATATCAAACCGGATTTTGTGCATATTTTGGCAGACGGTAAAATTGTGAAAAGTGGTGATGCATCACTGGCACTTGAAGTTGAAAAAGAAGGCTACGCATTCTTAGGGAAGGGGTATGAGGAGGCTAACGCATGAGCCAATGGCTAGAGCAAGTCATTGCCCAAGCTGAGCGTCAAGGCACGCCAGTAAGTTGGCGAGAAGCTGACTATGCGTCTTCGTTAGAAGCCCTTAAAAATACGCCGTGGCCAACACGCAAAACAGAAGCGTGGCGCAATACATCGCTAACACCTATCGAAGCTAAAAAACTGCTATCTGATGGTGTTTCAACAGCGTCAACGCAAATCCCCGTGATTGCGCAGCTAGATAGCCTTGATATTGAATTTGTTAACAGCACATTGGTGACAGATTTATCTCAATTCAATTTGCCCGAGGGTGTGGATATAGTTGCACTTGAAAACATCAGCGAGCAACAAGCATCATCATTTAATACCATTAAACCAGAGAAACACTTATTTGGTTTGGTTAATGACGCATTAGCCACAGCGGGTGTGTGGGTGAATGTTGCCGATGATGTTGAATTTCATACGCCAATTCGTTTTATTCACCATGTTCAAAACGGCAGTGAAAACCATACACGTATATTGGTCAACATTGGTCGTAACGCAAAAGCGACAATTATCGAACAAGGTGAAGGCCATGTTGATTCGGTAAACACTTCTTTTTCTGAGTACGACGTAAAAGCAAAGGGCGAACTGCATCATTACCGTTTTGCTATGTTCACTGACAAAACCCTTCACGCAGGTGGTTGTCATTTTAAATTGGCTGAGTCTTCGTACTTAAACAGTACACTCGTTGGGTTTGGGTCTGCGCTGTCTCGTTTAGACACAGACCTTATTTATACCGGCGAACATGCTAATGCCGACATTAACGCTTTGTATTTGTTAGCTGAAGGTGAAAACTTTGACTTGCAAACTACCATTGAGCACGCGGTGCCCAATTGTACGACAACAGAAAATGTAAGAGGCATTGTTGGCGACAAAGCAAAAGCGAATTTTAATGGCCGCATTCACATTCATCGCGATGCACAAAAAACATTGGCGGAACTTAATAATCGTAACTTGTTGTTATCTCGTCGCGGGCAAATTAACACCAAGCCTGAGTTAGAAATTTACGCCGACGATGTTAAATGTGCCCATGGTGCGACCATTGCAGAAATTGATGAACAAGCACTTTATTACCTTTTGAGTCGCGGTATTTCTCGTTCTCAAGCGTTAATTTTGCTTAACTTTGGTTTCATTCAAGAATTAATTAATGACATTCCACTCACGCCGGTCCGCGAATGGTTAACAGAACTACTCAGCGGTCGCTTTGCTAAAATGGAAGTGAAATGAGTTTAGACGTTCAGGCATTGCGAAAGCAGTTTCCTATTCTATCTAGAGAGGTAGACGGGAAGCCTTTAGTGTATTTAGACAATGGGGCGACCACTCAAAAGCCCCAAGCGGTTATTGACGCAATTACCGGTTTTTATACTGAATGCAATGCCAACGTTCATCGCGGGGCTCATGCCTTGTCTGATGAATCTACACGTCGATACGAAGCAGCAAGAGATTCAGTGAAGCGGTTTATTAATGCTGCTAAGCGCGAAGAAGTGATTTGGACAGCGGGTACAACGGAATCAATAAACCTTGTAGCCAATGGGCTGATTCAGCGAATGGACAAAGACGACGAAGTCATTGTTACTGAATTAGAGCACCACGCAAACTTGGTCACTTGGCAGCAGGCATGTAAAAAAGCGGGCGCAAAATTAAAAATAGCCCCCATCACTGAAACCGGTGAATTGGATATTGAAGGGTTTAAAGACCAGTTATCTGAACGTACTCGGTTAGTGGCTTTTCCTCATGTTTCAAATGCATTAGGCACAGTTAATCCCATTGTTGAGCTAACTCGAATTGCGAAAACAACGGGCGCTTGGGTGTTGATAGACGGTGCCCAGGGCATTGCTCACGGCGACGTAGATGTACAAGCCATCGGATGTGATTTCTATGCATTTTCTGGCCACAAAGTGTTTGCTCCAACTGGAGTTGGCGTTTTGTGGGGACGTTTCGATGTGCTAAACGCTTGGCCTGTATGGTTAGTTGGCGGCGAAATGATCAGTGATGTTGAATATCAGTCAGCAACATGGGGTGAATTACCCAATCGCTTGGAAGCCGGGACTCCTAATATAGCGGGGGCCATTGGTTTGGGCGCAGCTCTAGAATGGCTAATGGAACAAGATTTAGATGCGTTAAAAGCCCATGAGCAAGCCATTATTGATTACGCAATGCAAAAAGGCGCTGAGTTTGATGGTCTTACATTAATAGGCACCGCAAAAAACAAAATCGGTGTCATGAGCTTTTTACTTGATGGCACACATCCAGGTGACGTTGGTTTTATACTTGATCGCCAAGGTGTTGCAATTCGCACTGGCGATAATTGCGCTCAGCCGTTAATGAAACGCCTAGGTATATCTGGCACAGCCAGAGCATCATTTTCTATTTACACGACGTTTGATGAAGTGGACGCATTGTTTGCGGCACTTAAAAAAGCGCAAACCATGCTTGCATAAGTGAATCAGAGGTTATTATGGCAGTCGAAACATTTGTTCCTAGTCAAACGTTAATCACTCTTACCGACAGTGCTGTTAAGCATTTTGAAGGTAAACTTAAGAACAACCCAAGTGACATTATTCGTCTTTCCACTAAAGTGAGCGGTTGCACAGGTTATGCCTATGTACTTGAACGTTTACCTGCGCCTAAAGACGGTGACCAAGTGATCAGCTTTTCTGAAAAATTGTCGGTAGCCGTAGCAAAAGACGCTCAAACACTTTTGAAAAATACCGAGATAGACTACGTGCTTGAAGGTGTGAATGGTGTGATTAAATACCGCAATCCAAACGTGGTTGACGAATGTGGCTGTGGCGAGAGCTTTAACGTAGGCTAAATTTACTATGCAAAAAATGGTTACCATGCAGCGAGACTGCCTTGCTCGCCGCGTACCTACGGGTGAAAAACACATTCTTCCTGAAGGCGAATTCGTTACACTTACTCAAGATTTAGGCGGCAATTATACCGTAACATGGCAAGGTAACATGCTGCGTATTGATGGCACTGATGCCGATGCCATTGGCCGTGAAGCCTTGACGTTGTCGTTCGCCGAACCCAGTGATGGTCAAATAGACGAAGCCCAAGTGTGGGAAGCGTTAGAAACAGTATATGACCCAGAAATACCTATAAATTTGGTATCGCTGGGTTTGATTTATGCTGTTGCAGTGGATCAAAACTCTGGTACTGTTGCCATCGACATGACATTAACCGCACCGGGTTGTGGCATGGGGCCGGTATTAGTCGGCGACGTGGAGTATCGAGTAGGTTTAGTGCCGAATGTGAAAAACGTTGCGGTTGAACTGGTTTTCGATCCTCCCTGGTCTCGAGACAAAATGAGTGAAGAAGCTCAACTCGAAGCGGGTCTTTTCTTTTAATTCTTGTAGGCAAATAGTTGTATGGCACTTCCCACTAATGATGAAATTGTTGATGATCTGAGTTTTTTTGATGATTGGGAACAACGGTACGAATACATTATCGATTTAGGCAAACAAATTCCGGGGCTGCCTGACAGCAAAAAAACACCAGAACGCCTAGTTAAAGGCTGTCAAAGTAGCGTATGGCTAGACGTTGATGACAGTAAAGGGCCATTGCATTTCAATGTAGACAGCGATGCTGTGATTGTTCAAGGTTTATTGGCCTTGGTGTTATCTGCCTATCAAGACAAAACCGCGCAAGAAATTGTCGATTTCGATATCGACGATTACTTTGCACAATTAGACCTAGAGCGCCATATTACACCTACTCGTGGAAATGGTTTACGAGCTATTGTGGGTAGAATACGCAATACGGCTCAAGCCCTTTTGTAATCAGTTAAATAAGGCGGGTTAACGTGAAGTTGGTTACGCTTTTTGTTGGTATTTTTTGTTGTCAGCTAGCTTTAGCCGATAGCGATTGGGTTCGTTTTGAACTCAATCAAGGTCATATTCTTCTGCCTGTATCGGTAAAAGGTATTCCCACCAAAGCCGTATTGGATTCCGGCGCTCAAGTGAATGGTATTAATAGCGGGTTTATGGAAAAGCATAAGCTGCGTTTTCCATCAGACGGTAAACTCACTATTCAGGGGTTATTCGAGCGCAAAGAAGTACAAACCCTAACGGCTATTCCTACCCGTATATTGGGTAAATCCAGAAACCTCAATAAAGTCGCTAAAATTGACCTTCCTACCCACAACATTGGCTTGGTATTAGGGGTTAGTTTTTTTAAAAATCATATTGTACAAATTGACTACCCTCGTCAGCGATTGAGGCTGGTGAGCCGTACCCCATCCAATATCCGCAAGGTTAAAAGCCTAAAAGCCAAATCGCTGTCAGGCTCAGGCGAATTAATAGTTAATGTGGAAGTGACTGCAAACAAGCGTTTATGGCTACTATTGGATACAGGCAGTCAAGGTGGTTTACTATTAGAGCGTAACGCCGCTTCAGATTTAGGCTGGCTGACGAAGTATAAACAAAATAAAACCGTATCGACGGGAGTCAATGAATCGATACCTTCAGTTTATTTTTGGGTTGATTCTATGACATTAGGTAAAACTAAGCTCGACCAAGTGTTAGTGCATGTTCCTGCTAAAAATAGCGGATTTTCAACTCAGAATGAGCAAGTATCTGGGATTTTAGGTAACGATGTATTGCAGCACTTTATTCTGACGCTAGATTACAAAAGTGGCAAGGCTCATGTGGATTTTCCCTGACGAGCACCGATAATGATGGCCATGCCAATCACCCCAATCGAAACAAATAGCGGTAAATTTGTACTTGTTTCTACGGTAAATCCGGCAATTAAAGTCCCTAGAGATGCAAAGGCCATTTTTATGGTCGACACCCACATGTAAACTTGGGATGAGCCCCGCTCTGGCGCGTATTCAGTTCTTGCTGCCAATGTAGATGTGAAAAACAAGGCATTCACCATACCCGCTAGCAGAAAACCGAACAGTGCATTTGAATAACTGTTGCTCAGTGCGATACCCAGTAAACACAGAGCAATTCCCATTGCGAAGTTGCGCATTAGGGTTAATGCATTTTTTTGTAGTGGCCTGAATATTGAGTAAAGTGCACTGATTAAATTTCCGGCACCGTAACTTGCTACCAAATAGGCCCCGCTCTGTTTATCGTTCACCATATGCTCACCTAAATACACGGCGATGACAGGTAAAGTGGATAACGCAAATGACGTACTTGCCGTGGTTATTAGTGTTTTTTTCAGTGGCGATGACTTCAAAATTGTATGAATGATGTCACTCATAGTGGGCGGAGCGCTTGTATTTGAATAACTCTGCTTAGACTGACTGGGCGAGAGTGTGGCAATAAATACACTGGCTAAAAGTGGAAAACACATTAACCCCAAAGACGCTATAGTGGGTGAATAACTGGCAGCAATCGCTGATATGAGTAATGGGCCTAAGGTCATACCAATGGCATAGGAAATAGCGTCGAACCCAAAGGCTTTTCGTCGTGCTGGTGGGTCTTGGCTCACTAAATGTTTTAATTGGGTACTTAAGCCCCCCATTAAAAATGCGTTACTACTGCCGCAAACCAATAAAAACAATCCACACAGGTACATATTGTTATAGCTAATAGCAATAACGCTGAAAGTGAAAAACAGCGTTAGTCCCCAAGCCATACACGCAATGAGCCTGCAAGGAGCCTTACTGTGTTCTAGCCATTTGCCGTAAAAAGGACCAAACAAGTGGGGCAGGGTTAAACATGCTGCGAGCAAACCCAAAGTGTGGCCACTGGCGTCATAAAAGCGGGCCATCAAAATGACAGCGAGAGGGCTACCGCCTGTGGCTACTCTTGCTAATGTTGCGGCCGCGACATAGCGGGTTATTTGAGATCCCATTGCGACAATAATTGTTCCAGTTGAGCTGTGTTTCTTTTGTTTAAAGGAAGCAGCGGTTGGGGTAAACAAGGGGTTTCTGCATAACCTAATATAGCCGCTGCGGTGGCCATGACTCGCATGCCTCCGTTGTTGTTTTCAAACAATGTCCACAGAGGTGTTAAGTTTTCCGCTTCCTGTAGCCCTTGGCTAACATTGCCATTGGCAATGGCCTGTAAAATAGATTGTGCAGTTTGAGGGAATAAGCCTCCAATCACTGACAACCACATATCACACCCAGCAGCCATTCCTGCAGGCGCAAACTTATCAGCACTAACACCAATAGCAACAGAGTCGGGAACGCACTTACGCAATGATGATAAACGCTCTTTTCCTAAGGCGCTTTCAAAAGGTGTTCCTGGTATTTTTATAGCGCCGACATTGGGTAAACGAGTAACTGCCGAATATAGTTCATCGCTAAACGTAAACTGAGTAACCCTTGGGTTTTCATAAATACACAAGGGCACTGAAATGGCATTACACACGGTTTCATAAAGCGAAAATACTTCATTTTCGGTTAACGGATGATACGACACAGGCGCAAGTAATAATGCTCTGGCACCGGCACGTTGGGCAGCCTCGGCATGTAAGAGTACATCTTTTGTACGTAAGGCTCCAATACCTGACATCACAGGTATATCGCCTGAAATCGATACGCATTGTTTGACTATTTCGGCCCGCTCGCTGAGGTTCAAATAAGGATAAAGGCCCGTTGAACCCATGGCACAAATTGAATCGACCTTAGCGTTGGCTAATTGTGAAACAATGCGCTCAAAACTATTGAAATCAATGCTTTCTTGTTTGAATGGGGTAATTGGAAATGCGCTTAAACCAGTAAACATTTGAACTCCGTTTTGTTTAACGTAGGATAATAGATAGCATTGCATAGAACATATTTTAGTTATTATTGTCATAGGACAAAATGAAAAGCAAGATATTTGGTCATTCAGCACAAACAATTTTCGATTCAATTCGAGACTTGGTTATTAAAAATAAATTAGTGGATGGCGATAAGTTACCCACTGTTAGAGATTTAGCCACCCAGTTAAACGTAAACCGAAATACGGTGGCGTTGGCGTATCAGCGTTTGGTTACTGCGGGTATTGCAGTGTCGAAAGGGCGTTTAGGTACTCATATCAATAACCAAAACGACGCAGGTGAGCAGGAAGGGGGATCGGACACGCAATTATTTGATCTTGCCGATGGCAGCCCAAGGCTAGATTGGTTGCCTTGCTTAAACAAGGTTGCTCGAGATACAGACTTACATCAATATGCCTACGGTGAAGACACGCAGCTTCGCAACCTGAATCAATATGGCATAAATTGGTTTACGGGTGATTGCCCTCAGAATTTTTCGGTTGTGTTGAGCAATGGTGCTATTGATGCCATTGAGCGTTTGCTTGCTGTGCATCTTGTTCAGGGTGATACGGTAATAGTAGAAGACCCTTGTTACATTAGCGCTGCTAACGCTGTGCGGTTATCTGGGTTTCAGCCTCAAGGGGCAAGTATTGATAATGAGGGAATGTGCCCAGTTGTATTAAGAAAATGCCTTGAGAAAGGTGCAAAGGCGGTCATTATTACACCCAGAGCACATAATCCTACGGGGGTAAGCCTAACCAAACAACGGGCCAGTGAAATACAGGGTGTTCTAGCTGATTTTCCTAATGTTCTTGTATTAATCGATGACCACTTTTCTTTGTTGTCCACATCAGATTACTACAATGTGATCCCTCCTACATCGCTATATTGGGCGGTTTTCCGCTCTGTATCTAAGGGGCTGGGGCCAGATTTAAGGCTCGCATTTATCGCCACAGATTGTGAAACCGCTCGCCGTTTTTCTGCTCGTTTGGCTCCAGGCATGTCTTGGGTGAGTCGAGTACTACAGTCTTTGGTTTTAACCTGCTTAACATCACAATGGGTGTTAAAGGGGTTAGAAGAAACAAAACAAGATTGCATCCGTCGGCAACAGTTACTTATCAACGCCTTAGTGGAACAAGGTTTATCGCAGCCAATTTCTAAAGAAGGATTGAATGTATGGATTCAGGTTTATCGCGATAGCAATGAGGTTACTGATGCACTAGCTAAAAAAGGGTGGTTAGTCAGGCCAAGCTCTGCATTTGATATAGCCCTAGATTCGCAAGGATTAAGAGTCAGTATTCAAAAAATAGACAAGACAATCGCAGAGCGTTTTGCTGCGGATTTAGCCTGCGTATTGACGCATCAGTAGTTAACCTGAACTCTGAATAAGCAACACCGTCCAGCAGTACCTAAAAGCTTGATGGTTTCATTTAAAATAGCCAATAAATTCATAGTCTTGCAGTGTCCCTTATCCCGAGTTCAGGTTAGTTATCGATGGGGAGTGCCGTTGTGTATTTTAGCGGCTCCATGGCAAAGGTTGAGGTTACATTGGAAATACCACCAACGGATGAGACCAGTTTTTTGTAAAATAGGTCGAAGCATTTCATGTCTTTTACCAACACTTTAATCATATAGTCGTATTCTCCCGCCATGCGATAAAACTCCATGACTTCGGAAAAGCTCGTAGTTGTCGACACAAATTCCTTGTACCACTTTGAGGAGTGATCGCTGGTTTTTACCAACACAAATGCGGTAAACAGTAGTCCTAACTTTTCTGGGTTTAATAATGCAACCCGCTTTTCAATGACACCAGCTTCTTCGAGTTTCTTTAATCGTTTCCAGCAAGGGGTCGTAGTCAAATTAACGGCTTCTGCTAAATCAGCTAGAGATAAAGATCCATCATTTTGCAGCAAGTTGAGTATCTTTCGATCAACACTGTCTATATTCATAATAATCCCCCTGTAGAAAAATTTTCTTTTTTATTTGATTTATATAGAAAATATAGCAAATAAATTTCCTGCTTGAGCATTTATATTTCACTCTTTATCTTAATTTGAGGAAAAGATGATGAATAAGGCTCGTGATTGGACAAGCCATGCAATACAAAAAATAGAAGCAGATTTTCAGCGCAGCGCAGACACACATTTAATGAAACTTGATTTGCCTGTTATGAAAGGTATAGATATTTACCTTAAAGACGAAAGTACTCACCCAACTGGTTCACTTAAACATCGTTTGGCTCGTTCACTATTTTTATATGGGCTTTGTAATGGCTGGATAAAAGAAAATACGACTATTATCGAGTCTTCATCGGGTAATACAGCTGTATCTGAAGCCTATTTTGCTCGTTTATTAGGTTTGCCTTTTGTTGCCGTTGTTCCCCATCACACCGCTAAAAAAAAGATAGAACAAATTCAGTTGTATGGAGGAGAGGTTTATTTTGTAGAAAGGGCTGATCAAATTCATGAAGAATCACGCCGATTAGCTAAGGAATTGAAAGGCCACTATATGGATCAGTTTACCTATGCTGAACGAGCCACAGATTGGCGAGGTAATAACAACATTGCTAACTCAATTTATACTCAAATGGAAAGAGAAACTTATCCTATTCCAACGTGGATTGTGATGAGTGCCGGAACCGGAGGAACCTCTGCGACCATCGGCCGCTATTTGCGATATCAGCAACATGTAACCAAACTGTGCGTGGTTGACCCTGAAAATTCGGTATTTCATTCGTATTTTAAAACCGGAGATAGCAGTGTAGCGAGTACATTAGGCAGTAAAATAGAAGGTATTGGTCGACCACAAGTTGAGTCTAGTTTTATTCCTAGCGTTATCGATACCATGCAAACAATACCTGATAAAGCATCAGTGGCGACGGCCCATTGGTTAGAAACGTTATTAGGGCGAAAGGTAGGTGCTTCAACCGGAGCTAATGTGTATGGTGTGTTGCAATTAGCGAATAAAATGAAAATGAATCACCAAAAAGGATCCATTGTTACCTTGTTGTGCGACAGCGGAGAGCGATACCTTGATAGCTATTATAACCGCGCTTGGGTTACTCAACATATTGGTGATACTCACCCCATATTTAATGAGTTAAAACAGTTTGAGGTGAGTGGTCAGTGGAAATTGTAATATTGTGCTTCACAATAGGGGCTGTGATTTTTATAATGGGCTTTATTGCCTGAAAACGGAATGTCCGTTTCAGGTCCTCAATGATTAATGGGTTTGGCGAACTCATCAACCGGGCTCATATTCATGAAACTTCTTATACGTAATTTATCTCGTTCTACTACGCAAGAATCACTATTAACTTTGTTTAGTGAATTTGGTGCTGTGCAATCCTGCTCTTTGGTATTAGACAAAGATACCGGAAAATCGAAAGGTTTCGGGTTTGTCGAAATGCCTAAAATTGGCGATGCTAAAGTGGCCATTGCAAAGCTTAACAATAGTGAATTTGAAGGCGCTAAACTTCGGGTTAAAAAGGCGCAAACTGATGAGTGAATCTAATCCACCTAAAAATAAAGATCCATTACATGGTATTACATTGAAGGCCATTGTGGAGTATTTGGTTGATAAGTATGGGTTTGACGCACTTGGGCATGAAATTAATATTCGATGCTTTACCCATGACCCCTCAATAAAATCGAGCTTGACCTTCTTGCGTAAAACGCCTTGGGCAAGAACAAAGGTTGAACGGCTTTACTTGAAGTCGAAAACCTGACTTTTTAGGTAGGTTTTTACTACTTTAACCTAGGTATTAATTTACTTTTTCAATTGTAAAATATGCTCTATAGGACTTACTACTGCGTTCCCGACTTTCTGTAAAACGTGTGTGTATATTTGCGTAGTACGTAAATCGGAATGACCCAACTGTTCTTGTACTGTGCGAATATCAGCGCCAGCTTCTAGCAAATGAGTAGCGAACGAATGCCTTAATGTATGAGCAGAGATTGCTTTTTCAATTTTACTTTCAATAGCGACATTTTTGATCGCTCTTTGCAGCGTTTTAGGGTTCATGTGGTGTCGTCTTAGGCTATTATTTTCAGGGTCGAGAGAGGTTTTTGTAGAAGGAAATAAATAATGCCATTTAAGATCATATACGGCATTGGGGTACTTTTCTCGAAGGCGATGGGGTAAATACACGCCAGCATAATTATGATCTCTCAAATCCAATTCAAAATACTGTTTTGCTAGATCAATTTGCGATTGTATCAATGGAAATAATTGCTCTGAAAGGGTCACTATTCGGTGCTTTCCACCTTTACCATTCCAAACCCTTATGGCTTTATAATCAAAATCAATATCTTGGCACCTCAGCCTCATACATTCCATTAATCGCAAGCCACTACCATAAAGTAAACTGATAGGGAGTTCATATTTAGCGGGTACACTGGTCAAAAAGCTTACCATCTCTTGGCGTGTTAGTACCACGGGGAGCTTAGG
>CAYUZL010000281.1:0-8641 GCA_964449725.1 uncultured Alteromonas sp.
GTATCTAATGCAGCAAGTAGAAATATAAGTAAAAAGAAGGTAGATATTAGACTTGCAACAACTTGGCTTCCCTGAACATTAACTTCCATCTTTTTCAATAAGGTATCTAAACCCAATTTATCTAAAAAGGTATTGAAACCAATTTTAATTAGCCCTTTGTTCAAAACGCTTTTTACAACAGAAGCGACAACCCACCCCACTAATAGAAAAACTAGAGCAACAAGTAAATCGGGTAAAAAGGTGACAACTTCATGCCAAATAGTCATAAAACCAGAATACGCTTTTTGTGTAATATTTTCGGTGTCCACTATTTATTTCCTTGTTCTGTTAATGTCGAGTTTGTTTTTATCTTTGATGTTTTCGCCATTTGTTTAAATATTGGCTGTAAAATTTGCATAAAAAGACTAGCGAAAACGACCCAAATAGAAGCCATTCCTAGTGCTGCCAAGTCTTTCACACCTTGCTGGTTATTCGCTGTTTTCGATGCGCGTTTAAATAGCTCACTATCAGGTATACTAAATTCGAAATCAGTATCGCTTTCTAGTTGTTGTGCTATGTCTTTCTCTAATTTATTCATGCCACCCTCAAGCAATCTTGTTATCGCTACAACCTTTTAACGGCTCACTCAGTTAAAAGTCACATTTTATTTGTTCGAATTTCATTCTTTTTGATTGTATTACTCGCAACCCTTTTCAGTAATTACATTCTACGTTAACTCGCTTGTTTCTATTAGATTTTTCGTCGCAAAAAAGCGCAAAAATCCCGTTTTTACGAAATTAAAAATAAAAATATTTTTAATTTTGTGACTTTCTGGTTTCTATCCCGTTACAGCATCAGGAGTTAGATAAAGCTCTAGAAACTCAATAAGGATCCATTTATGAAAATAGTTAAATTATCTCTACTAGCCGCGTTAATCAGCTCACCTTTGGCTGCAGATACAATCGACGAAACATGGGAAATCGGTTTATTTGGCGATTACATTAAATCAAGCACTGGTAAAGAAACGTCTCTCGATTTCCAACAAATAGAAGCCGGCAAAGGCATTGGTATAGACGTATCAAAAATTATAAATGACCAGTGGGATTTTCGCTTTGAGGTATCTCGTGCTCGTTACGACATTAATAATGGAACAGATAAAGATTACGGATACCGTTATGGTGTTGATGCCATATATAAAATAGAAGATTCTGGTCTGTACCTTTTCTCAGGTGTAAAACGTTTCAATAACGTAAGAAGCTACAATGCCCTTAACGTTGGAGCGGGTTATTCGTTATCTGTTAACGAACGTTTTTCTGTATACAGTGAAGCCGCCATTTATCGTGACGTAGATTATGGCTACACAGACCAAGGATTTAAACTTGGACTGAAATATACCTTTGGCGACGTTAAAAAAGCACCTGTGGTTGCACCAAAAGCTGAACCTGTTCCAGTAAAACCTGCAATAGTTAAAGTCGTAGACAGTGATAATGATGGGATCAAAGATTCCATCGACAAATGCAACAACACCCCTGCCAACGTAAAAGTGGATTCTAAAGGGTGTACCTTGTATTCGGAAAAATCAGTCGCAATTAACCTAAATGTTGGCTTTGAAAATAATAGCTCACAATTGAAAGTTTCAATGATGGACGATATACAACGCTTGGCTGATTTTATGAAAACCTATACAAACACCAGTGTAGTTATAGAAGGTCACAGCTCTAAAGTGGGTACCGCCGAATATAACTTATACTTATCAGAAAAACGTGCAAATGCAGTTAAAAACGTGCTTACAAGCAAATTTGGTATTGCTGAAAGCCGTTTATCTGCAAAAGGTTTTGGTGAAACTCAGTTACTTTCTAATGGAAATAGACTAGCTGATCATATTGCTAACCGCCGTGTAGTTGCAAAAATAGAAACAACGGTAAAAGAAGTTGTCGAAAAAAATTAAGACTACTCATTAAAACGACTAAAGGGGAGTAAACAATTTACTCCTCTATTTCTTCACTCTAAACCCACCAATTTTTTACCTTCTTCCGTTTTTAAGGAAAAATCCGTCCCCGCATAGTGTTCGCCTTCGGGTCCACAAAGGTAAACAATACCCAAAGCCACCGATTCAGGTGAAATATGACTAGACCAGTCAAGATTGCTTACTGTATTAATTTTTGCATCGCGTATTTTTTTCATCATCTCTGTCGCGACTGTGCCGGGAGATAAACCAATAACCTGAATGTTATAATGATTTAATTCTTTATGAGCAACTTCAGTTAATTTTTTAGCCGCTGCTTTTGTTGAACAATAATGACTCCAGCCTTCCAGTATGCTGTTGGCTGCGCCAGAACTTAAATTAATAATAGTGCCACCACCTTGAGACCGCATATGAGGCGCGCAGGCACGAATAACGTTGTAACTCCCTTTCAAATTGACGTCCACGGCTTTAGCCCATAAATCGGGATCGCTATCAATTAAATGAGCTAAAGGATCGATAGTTCCTGCACTGTTCACTACAAAATCTAGACTGTCTGTTGCTAATACGGTTTCAACACATTTCACTACCGACTGATATTGCGTGACATCACAAGGCAGTGCAGTGGCTGAGACACCTTGTTTTATCAACAATTTTGATTGTTTTTCAATAACCTCCGTTGACCTTGCAGCCAAAAACACTCTAACGCCCTGCTCACCAAATTTTTTGGCCGCAGCAAGACCAATACCTTGACTCGCGCCAAACACCAGTGCCGTTTTACCTTTCAAATAATCACGCATAAATATTCCTTATAAACTCGATTCAATAAAGATTAATCGTGCGCAATTAACAGATAAACATGATTGACGACACTTCATTAATGCGTAATATGCAGGAATGAATATTGATTTATTAAAACTCTTTGTTTCTACTTTTCAAAAAGGCAGCTTCGCAGCAGTTGCAGTACAGCTGAATATTTCTCCTTCATCTGTATCTAGAGCAATAGCAAATTTAGAAAAGCAATTAAATACTCGATTATTCCAAAGAAGCACTCGCTCCTTAAAACCAACCCAAGCTGGCATAGAATACTATGAACGTGTTCGGACCATCCTCGATGAATTAGACAATCTTCATGAAGACATAAAGCACGGGAAAGACAACCCCTCGGGTACAGTGAGAGTCAGTGCATCTACCACATTTGGGCAACGTATACTTCCCGCTATAACCAAAGTATTTTATGAGAAATATTCCCATATAAATTTAGAATTATCGCTGTCTGATAACAGAGTAGATTTAATTGAAAACCAAATTGATGTTGCCATACGTCATGGTTCCCTGCCTGACAGTACTTTAATTGCAAGAAAGCTCATTAGTGTGAATTATTTTTTAGTCGCTACCCCAGCTTATTTAAATACTCATCCACTCCTCACTCCTGAAGACTTAGCTAATCATCAAATAGTCTCATTTAATTATTCCGATTTTCGCAAACAATGGCACTTCACTAAGAACAACAGCACAAAAAGTATCTCCATCACGCCATTTTTGCAGACGACGAATGCAGGTATGATCCGAGAGTGTGTATTACAAGATATGGGCATAGCGTTATTGGCCGACTGGACAATAAATGAAGATATTGCACAAGGAAAACTAGTTCGATTATTACCAGATTACGTTATTTCAGGCGACAGTCCAGAAACAGCAATTTGGATGGTACAGCCGAGTCGTTCGTACATTCCACGCAACGTGCTCACATTTACCGAATTTCTATTTAACCAGCTTAATTAGGCCTTAGTGTTCACCAAGGCCTTATTTAGCGATTAAAAATTAGCAGAAAACGTGAGGCTTATTTTGCGAGGCTCTCCAGGATATAAAATCGTATCTCGCGTCCCACCATCAAAATAACGCTTGTCAAAAATGTTCTCGATGTTTAACGCGATAGAATAGTTGTCTCGTTCAAAATAAACCGCAGTATCAAAGGTTGTGTAGCTAGGTAATTCAACTCTAGTTGAGGTATCAGAGCTGGTAAATCTTTCACTTTCATGGTTAATACCTAGTGACACCCCCGTTAACCACCCCTTAAATGTTTCTGTAGCGTTGTAGCGAGTCCACAGATAAAAATCATTTTTAGGCGCAAACGCAGTGACATTTCCTTGCGTTGTTTCTACAGGGCTTTTTGAAATAATTGAATCCACATAAGCGTAACCCGATTTAATTTGCCAGTTATCAATAGGCTGGGCCAAAAATTCAATTTCAAAACCGCTGCTTTCTACTTCTCCAAGCAGCTCATCTTCACCGGTTTCTGGATTACTTTCGACAATGTTGTCTTGAACTATGTCGAAATAAGCCACGGATATATTGGCTTTATCTTCAAACAAAAACGCTTTTGCCCCTACTTCAAACTGCTTTCCTTCTTCAGGGTCAAAACTGCCACCATCGGCGTTAGTGTCTTCCACACTATTTGGGTTAAAGCTTTCGCCATAACTGGCATAAATAGACAGCTTATCTGTGGCTTTGTAGATCGCGCCAAGTGAAGGTACAAACGCATCAGTAATTTGATCGTTCGTCGCGTCACTTACTTGCTCAATAAAATCAACAAATTGTTTTTCATATCGAACACCCACCATGGCTATCCAGTGTTCATTAAGAGATATAACATCTTGAATATACGCACCATAATTCGATAATTCGGTTACCCTGTCATTACCGCTTTGTATTACTGATGGCACACCTTCGTTAAAAACAGGGTTAAATATATCAATATTGGGCGTAATTGCCGCGCCAAAGCGAATACGTTCGAAATCTCGCACTTCATAGCCACCATTAAAGCCAAATAGCAGCTCATGCTCGATATTCCCGGTTTGAATTGCACCTCGTGAATTAATATCAACAAAGTGATATTCCCGTTTGTTAAGTTGGTTGCGGTCACGTCGCCTTAACGTACCGTCATCGTCATTAACTCGGTTATTTTCAAATAGAATTCGGTTATCTTCGTGCCAAACGCTTCGCCAGTTTGCCGTTAAATCAAATACATCATTGATGGCACTTTTAAACGTAGCAAAGGCGACAAAGGCTTCGTCATTATCTACATCGCCATCTTCTTGATAACGGGTATTAATAGAGGCTGTTTGATTGATATCATTATTAAGCGCCACTAAACCTTGGTCCGCAGCCGCATTTTCTTTAACTAGCTCTAATCCAAAGGTTAATTCACTAATATCTGACATACGATAAGTTAACGTAGGGAAAAGATAGTAACTTTCTTGATCGACGTTATCTCTATACGAATTAATGGCATCGACACTTACAATAAGTCGGTACAACCACTTTTCATTTTGGGTCAAGGCACCGGTAGCATCTAATGTGGCTGTGAAACCGTTATCAGTGCCTGCTGAACTCACTTCTGTATCATAAGTCTGCCCAGATAAATCAAAATTAATAGATTGTTCTGCTTGAGGCTTTTTAGTTGAAATGTTCACCAAGCCGCCAGGCTCAAGTTGCCCATAAAGCACAGATGCAGGGCCTTTTAACACTTCGATGCGCTCGACATTAGCCGTTGTCGGCGACCCAAAACGAGATGCCAATCCAGGTAAACCATTAATCTGAATACTTTGTAAACTTGCTGGAAGCCCTCGTAGGGTAAAGCTATTCGCATTAATTCCCGATTGGCTTAACCCCGTGGTGTAGCCATAGGCATCAGATAATGTTTTGGCTCTTAAGTCACTTAGAAACACATCATTTATGGTATTAACCGTAAATGGCACATCGAAAGGGTCTGATAAGCCCTTAGTTGCAGTAGAAACAGCCGAATTCAAATAAGACTCTTGTTTACCAACAACTTGAATAACTTCAATTTCGTCGTCATCGACACTCACTTCTTGGGCATGTATGTCATGTGCCGCAGATGTACAAATTATGCTTATTAGCCAAAAACGTTTTTTCATCTATCATCCTTTCACTAGATAGTTAGGTGTATTTCAATTTCCGCAACTTTAACACATGCGAATAACAATGATTAGTGTTTACAATTAATTGCTAAATAAAAAGCACAAAAGGTCAAACACGCCTTCTTTTAGTTGTTTATGATTAAGCCTACTGGTATCTAGGAAAGCACATGAAGCACTTAAACAGCATTCAAAAAGGCATTGAGTTTATTGAAGATAATTTGGATAAGCCGATTCCACTTACGGCAATTTCAGCTCATGCCAATATCAGTCATTGGCACTTTCAACGAATATTTAAAGCCTTAACGAATGAAACCCTTAAGTCTTATGTTCGTTCACGACGTATTGCTAATTCTATGGACAGTTTATTTGACCAAAGGCTGTCGATCCTAGATGTTGCAATTGCATCTGGTTTTGAATCTCATGAAGCTTACACTCGCGCTTTCAAAAAGTTATTTGGTTATTCGCCCAGTGAATATCGGCAACGAGCTGCACAGCCTTTAATTATTAAGAAAGCGCGGTTTGACCATGAATATTTAGCCAACTTAAATCAAAATTTAACCTTAGAGCCTAGGTTATATCTATCAGAAGAAAAACACCTCATTGGCGTTAAAGTTGAAGTCATTGGAATTGAGTCAGAAAAAACCAATATAGCGGAAAAGCTCCCCAAACTTTGGCAAGATTTCATTCCAAGGTTATCTGAAATTAACCACAAAATTGAAGGAACCTGTTATGGCATTATTAATGTCGAAGAAAATGACGCTGGAGAACAACGCTTGTTTTATACCGCATGTACTGAAGTATCAAAAGTCGTTCAGATACCAAAAGACATGACGTATTTAACTCTTCCACCTCAACAATACGCTGAATTTAAGCACCACGGTCTAACAAACACCGAACATTTTAACCATACCATTAGTTATATTTATTCGAGTTGGTTATTGCGCTCAAACATGAAGCACACCTATGGCCCAGATGTTGAAACCTATGGCCCAGAGTTTAAATACGATTCTGATGATTCAGTGGTGTACTACGCCGTTCCAGTAGAAGCCACTAGCTAGCTAAGGAGATACAATTATGATCACGTTATACAGTTTTGGTTCTAGTTTTAACCTCATTGATCCAAGCCCTTTTGTCGTCAAGGCCCATTTTCTATTAACCCAATCCAACATACCTTTTGAAATATTAAGTGGTCCTCAGTATTTACAAAAAGCCCCTAAAGGCAAACTGCCCTTTATCACTGATGGTGACAAAACCATCGCTGACAGTTTTTTCATTGAGCAATATATCAAGCAAGCATATGATTTTGACATTAATAGTCACTTGTCCGAACAACAAAAAGCTGAATGCGAATTACTGTGCGCAGCGTTAGAAGACCGTATGTACTGGTATATCGTTTATTTTCGTTGGGCCTACGATGCAAACTGGCAAGTATTAAAAGACACACTTTTCTCAAGTTTACCATTTCCACTGAGTAAAATAGTGCCAAAAGTCGCCCGTAAAGACGTGTTAAAAGCCTTGCAAGGACAAGGAACATCTCGACACTCACAACAAGAAATACTGCAAATTGCGGAAGTTCAATTAAGGTCTATGGACAAGGTAATTGGTGACAAACCGTATTTTTTTAATGATCAGCTCAGTATGGCTGACATTTGTGCTTATTCCATGCTTGGGAATATTTTGGTCCCATCATTACCCTCTCCTTTGCAAGATTTAGTGAAACAATTCCCTAACCTTGTGCACTATTGTGAAAATATACGTCAAACCTATTACCCTTGACTTAAACACGTCTTAAATTACACATTTTTCGGCAAGTTCGTCTACAAAGTGTAAAAAACTTGTTAAGTCACCTCGTTTGATATTTACTAGATTTCCATCAAAACGAAAGAGTTAGTCTGAATGCAAATTAACGATAAATCAGGGTTAACACCTTACCTTCCATCAGCAGATAGATACGCAAACATGCATTTCAGGCGATGTGGCAACAGTGGTATCCAGCTTCCAGCGCTCTCTTTGGGGTTGTGGCATAATTTCGGTTCGGTAGATTCATTGCTAAACGCAAAGCGCATTGTACGAACTGCTTTTGATGCAGGTGTGACTCACTTTGACTTAGCCAATAACTATGGCCCCTCTTTTGGCAGTGCTGAAGAGAACTTTGGCCACATACTTAAAGACGATTTCGCCCATTACAGGGACGAACTTTTTATTTCCACCAAAGCCGGGTACGACATGTGGCCTGGCCCTTATGGCTATGGTGGCTCTAGGAAATACTTAGTAAGCAGTTTGGATCAAAGTTTACAGCGACTGGGGTTAGAGTATGTTGATGTGTTTTATCACCACTGCCCTGACATCGCGACACCTCTTGAAGAAACCGCTAGGGCATTGGATTACATCGTCCGTTCTGGTCGAGCCTTATATGTCGGTTTATCTAATTATAATGATGAACAAACAAAGAACATGGCTAAGCTGTTGGATGACTTAGGCACTCCTTGCCTTATTCAGCAGTCCCGTTATTCAATGTTTGATCGGAATGTAGAAGAAAAACTATTAGATAAAATTCAGCAAAAGGGTATCGGGTTTATTGCTTTTTCGCCATTAGCGCAAGGGCTATTGACTGATCGTTACTTAACAAATATCCCTGAAGGATCACGAGCAAGCAAAGGCATGACTTATTTAGGTAAGAACGAGGTAACAGCGCTACAACCTAAAATAATAGCGTTAAATGAAATAGCACAACGCCGAGGGCAAAGCCTGTCGC
>CAYUZL010000282.1:0-3864 GCA_964449725.1 uncultured Alteromonas sp.
CCAACAAACTGAATATTATTTACTATAAGAAGTAGCCCAACCTATGTCGTCAAATGTAACGAGTACGCAGTCAGTTTCGCTAAGCCAACTAGAGCAAAAAGAAGGCTTTATTCGCCGCCATGTTGGCCCAAGTGACAGTGAAATTAATACCATGTTAGAAACGGTAAATGCCGCTTCATTGGATGACTTAATTGCTCAAACGGTTCCGCAAAGCATTATGTTGCCAAACGGAATAGAAGTAGGGGAAAGCTATACTGAAGTCGAGGCATTAGCGCAGCTTAAAGCCGTGGCTCAGAAGAATAAAATTCACCGGTCGTTTATTGGTATGGGCTATTACGACACCCACGTACCTAATGTCATACTGCGCAACGTGCTTGAAAACCCAGGGTGGTATACGGCTTACACCCCTTATCAACCTGAAATTGCGCAAGGTCGTTTAGAAGCCATTTTAAATTTTCAGCAGTTAACCATCGATTTAACTGGGCTGGAGTTGGCGTCTGCGTCTTTACTAGATGAAGCTACTGCGGCGGCAGAAGCAATGGCATTGTCGAAGCGAGTATCAAAAAACAAAAAAGCGAATTTGTACTTTATTGCTGACGACGTACACCCGCAAACCAAAGACGTAGTGCAAACCCGTGCAGAAATGTTTGGTTTTGGCGTCGTCACCGGTCCTGCTGACGACGCAGTAAATCACAATGTATTTGGTGCTTTACTGCAATACCCGACAACTACGGGTGAAGTAAAAGATATCAGCTGCATTATTGCCGATTTACAAGCCAATAAAGCCATAGTGGGTGTAGCCGCAGATTTAATGAGTTTGGTTTTGCTGAAATCACCGGGTGAAATGGGCGCCGATGTGGTATTTGGTAGTGCGCAGCGATTCGGTGTGCCTATGGGCTATGGTGGTCCACACGCAGCCTTTTTTGCAACTCGTGATAAATATAAACGTTCATTACCCGGGCGCATTATCGGGGTGAGTAAAGACACCCGTGGTCGACCTGCACTGCGTATGGCGTTGCAAACCCGTGAACAACATATTCGTCGTGAAAAAGCCAATTCAAACATTTGTACCGCACAAGTTTTACTGGCCAATATGGCGTCTTTCTATGCCGTGTATCACGGCCCTGAAGGGTTAAAAACCATTGCGCAGCGCATTCACCGCTTTACCGATATTTTGGCCTTGGGCTTAATTCAAAAAGGCGTGAATCTGGCCCACAATCACTATTTCGATACCTTGTGTATTCCGCTGGATAACAGCCAAGAAGTGATTAGTAAAGCCTATATTCAAGGGCTAAATTTACGGGCCGATTTAACCGGTGCCATTGGGGTGTCGTTAGACGAAACCACAACACGGGATGACATTGATAACTTGTTCAACGTTATTTTAGGTGCAGATCACGGTTTATCTGTAGATACTCTGGACCGTGTTATCACCCAATCTGGCTCTCATTCTATTCCAGAAAGTTGTGTGCGAACGTCAGCCTTTCTGACTCACGAGGTATTTAATCAGTATCAATCTGAAACTGAAATGCTGCGTTATATTAAGTCACTAGAAAATAAAGATTTATCGCTTAATCATTCAATGATTTCACTGGGCTCGTGCACCATGAAATTGAATGCTACAGCTGAAATGATACCCGTTACTTGGCCTGAGTTTGGTCAGTTGCATCCGTTTGCTCCACTTGAACAAGCGTCAGGTTATCAAGAAATGCTCAGTGAATTGAGTGACTGGTTAATTAATATTACCGGTTACGACGCGTTATCAATGCAGCCTAATTCTGGTGCGCAAGGCGAATATGCTGGCTTATTGGCTATTCAGCGTTACCATGAAAGCCGCGGAGAAGGGCACAGAAATGTCTGCTTAATTCCAAGTTCAGCCCACGGAACTAACCCTGCGTCAGCGCAAATGGTGAGTTTAAAGGTGGTGGTAGTGAACTGTGATGAAAACGGCAATGTTGATTTAGACGACTTAAAAGCCAAAGCGGAAGAAGTGGGTGATCAGTTATCTTGCGCGATGATCACTTACCCTTCTACTCATGGTGTATACGAACAAACCGCCCGTGAAATGTGCGACATAGTGCATCAATACGGTGGTCAGGTGTATATGGATGGGGCGAACATGAATGCGCAGGTGGGGATCACATCACCAGGCTTTATTGGTTCTGACGTATCTCACTTAAATTTACATAAAACATTCTGTATTCCACACGGTGGTGGTGGCCCGGGTATGGGACCCATTGGTGTTAAATCACACCTTGCTCCTTTCTTACCGAACCACTCGGTAGTGAACGTAGATACCGCTGGCGAAAACTGCGGCGCGGTTTCTGCTGCACCTTGGGGTAGTGCGTCTATTTTGCCAATTAGCTATATGTACATCAAAATGATGGGCAGTGCGGGGCTTCGCAAAGCAACCGAAGTGGCTATTTTGAATGCTAACTACGTAGCGCAAAAACTAGGTGAACATTTTAATGTGTTGTACAAAGGCGATAACGGACGAGTAGCCCACGAATGCATTATTGATTTACGTCCCTTAAAAGAAGCTAGCGGCGTAACGGAAATGGACGTAGCAAAGCGTTTAAATGACTACGGCTTCCATGCTCCAACAATGAGTTTCCCTGTAGCAGGAACGCTTATGATTGAGCCCACAGAATCTGAAGCGTTATACGAACTTGACCGCTTCTGTGAAGCCATGATTTGTATTCGCGAAGAAATCAAAAAAGTAGAAAGTGGCGAGTGGGACGGCACAGACAACCCCTTACATAACGCCCCTCATACCCTAGCCGATATCTGCGACAGCGAATGGAACCGCAGCTACGACAGACAAACCGCAGCGTACCCAGTAGAAAGCGTAGCCAGAAACAAGTTCTGGCCTACAGTGAATCGAATTGACGATGTGTTTGGTGATAGAAATTTGGTGTGCAGTTGCCCTGATATGGAGAGTTATCGGGATTAGGGGGTTGTGATGAGGGTAATTAATTAAGTTGGTTAACGATTTAATTAAGATAGTTAACAGATTAGATTATTGACTTAACACTTAATTAATGATCAAAAAAGCGAACCAATAAAGGTTCGCTTTTTTATGTTCATATTCATTTGTTATGAGGACAAATATAATTTAAAAAAATGAAAATTATCTGCTTTTTCAGATACTAATTAGGAATATAAAACTGTACTTCATGAAAAGCTTTATACTGATAATCTCTGCCTTCAGAAGAAGTGAGTTGTCGTTCACCCCAATTTACATGCATTAATACAAGATCATGTTTAAGTAGGTATGCATCCAAAATATCTTTTCTTAAATATAAGAATTCTTCATAGTTTTTGTAGCTGTTTTTTTGATTCCCTTTGAGCAACGTAGCCAATTTTCCATCGCGATCAACTAAGTCAAAAGAATGCATGCTTCCGTGCAGTCCAAAATCATCAATTAAAGCTGGGCTCACTACACGTGCATTACCACTGGATTCTTCATTTATACTCCGTGGCACTGATACAGCAGCGCAGTTACAAGGAATTGAGTGATAAACAGGTACATCGATCGTTTGCTTTACTACGTCCTCTAAATCTATTTCTAAGCTTCCTTCACCAAAATTAAATCGAGGCCTTTCAACCTCTTTCTGTTCACTTCCAACAATAAAATCAAAGCTACCTTCTGTGAGTGCCACATCGTCATGTAAAGTGACATATTCTTTAAAAGAAATATTATGAGCTGGAGCTCGCTCGGGTAAAACGTTTGAGGAAAAATCAGATTGTTCGAAATGTTTCTTTAAGTCATCTACTTGAGATGCGGAAATAAAGTAGCCTCGCATTTGAACAAACACTGTCCGATAATGCTCTCGTACTTGTTTATCATAGGTACCATCAAGT
>CAYUZL010000283.1:0-2784 GCA_964449725.1 uncultured Alteromonas sp.
CATTACGAATATTCGCAATATTGTCGCGGTTTCGTCGGGTAAGGGGGGGGTAGGAAAAAGTGCTACGGCAGTGAACATTGCTTATGCACTAATGCAAGAAGGGGCTAGCGTCGGTATTTTAGATGCGGATATTTATGGGCCGTCTATTCCGACTATGTTGGGCACCAAAGATGCTCATCCGGAATCACCTGATGAACGGATTATGCTCCCCATTGAAAAAGACGGCATAGTGACAAACTCTATTGGTTATTTAGTGCCAGACGAAGACGCAGCAGTCTGGCGTGGCCCTATGGCCAGCAAAGCATTAATGCAGTTGTTAAATGAAACCCAGTGGCCGGTGTTAGATTATCTTATTGTGGATATGCCTCCGGGGACAGGAGACGTGCAATTGACCATGGCACAACAAGTTCCACTAACGGCATCTATCGTAGTCACTACACCACAAGATTTAGCGTTAGCCGATGCACAAAAAGGCATTGATATGTTTGCTAAATTGAATATTCCAGTGTTGGGGTTAGTTGAAAATATGAGCTCTTATGCCTGCTCTAACTGCGGTCATACTGAATTTATTTTTTCGCAAAACGGTGGCACAAAATTATCAGAACGGCACGACATTCCACTGCTGGGGTCGCTACCCTTGTCTATATCTATCCGTGAATACGCCGATGCAGGCAAGCCGCTGCCGGTTCATTCACCACAAAGTCTATTGGCTAATCAATACCGAGAAATAGCCAGAACCTTATCGTTGCGGGTTGCGTTAAGCGCGGTGCGCAGTGAAAACGAAGAAAAACACATTGTGGGTGAGCCAATAAATGTAATACAAGATTGATTGCAGTTAAACTGACCGTCATAATGGTTAACTATCATAGTTTTACCCAAGCTTACTTTTAGAGGACACTCAATGCGTTTATGCGATAGAGACATTTTCGAGCATATACAACAACAGAAAATAGTGATTGAACCAACGCCGGATTATTCGCAAATTTCAGGTGTTACTCTTGATATGCGCTTGGGAAACAAATTTCGTGTATTTGAAGATCATGCAGCGCCCTATATCGATTTAAGCGGGCCTAAAGAAGAAGTACAAAAAGCGCTAAATTCAGTGATGAGTGACGAAATTGTACTCACCGATGATAAAGCGTTTTTTCTTCACCCTGGGCAATTGGCGTTAGCCATCACCTATGAGTCAGTAACTTTACCTAACGACATAGTAGGCTGGTTAGACGGGCGCAGTTCGTTAGCGCGACTGGGGCTTATGGTGCATGTAACTGCGCACAGAATTGACCCAGGTTGGTCGGGAAATATTGTTTTAGAGTTTTTCAATTCAGGTAAATTGCCTTTGGCTCTTCGCCCCATGATGAAAATTGGTGCCTTGAGTTTTGAAAAGCTATCCAACCCAGCGGAAAAACCCTATAACGCCCGTAAAGACGCTAAATACAAGGGACAAGATGGCGCGGTTGCCAGCAGAATTAGTGGTGATGGTGTTTGAT
Source organism: uncultured Alteromonas sp. (assembly GCA_964449725.1). GTDB lineage: Bacteria > Pseudomonadota > Gammaproteobacteria > Enterobacterales > Alteromonadaceae > Alteromonas_F. The sequence goes on from CAYUZL010000283.1 coordinate 1,491, forward strand.
TGTATAGAGCGATAAGTGTAAATAAAAGCCTAGTCAAAATAGAGAAAAATACTTCAACTAGGCGAATAGTGATTTAAATTAAACTAAACTAAACTAATGTTCTTTTTCTTCTAATAGAGACAAAGGCGGCTAGTAAAACACCAAATCCAGCAATAGAAGCAGGTGCTGAAACCGTTGTCGGTGGCGCAGTACCACTAAACGAATCTGCTTCAATAAACACAGCAGAGTCTAACGCGCTATCAGAAAAATCTGCTATTACAAATTCTATGGTGTGAGTACCGGCCCCTAAACCGAAAACGCTAGCTTGGAATACGTCAGTAAATCCATCGTATTCTATATCAAAAGTTCCGTTTTCATTGTTGTTGAATGAACTACAGTTTGGTCCTGAAAGGTCAATGCCACTAGAGCCACAGTTCACCGTTCCAACCGAGACTATTCCTCCATCAGGGGCTAGTGCAATGTTAACGTCATTAACTAACAGCGCAAATGGGTCGGCAAAATTAAGGAATTCGTTATATTCTTCGGATGCTAGAATATAATTGAAAAACAAATTGCCTGTTGATGTAGTAAATTCGAATGATAGCGAATTTGCGTCGTTTGTACTACCGCCAGATAAGGTGTTAAGTGCGGCACTACCTGCAGTACCTAGGCCGGCAGAAGCACCCGTTTGAGCGTTTGGTCCGACTGCGAGATTTGCGTTGCCGCTAGTGAGAATAATTCCAGAGTCAATGCCTAAACCAGCACTTATTCCTCCACTAAAAAAGCCAGCTTGGTCGTCGACGCCAATATAGTTGATTGAACTAACGTCCACAGTAACGTCATCCCCAATAATGTTATTGGCAATAGCACTACCATCATTACTGGTTGTTACCACTAAAGCGGCATGAGCATTTAATGCGCCAAATAGGCATAAGCCTGCGAGTAATTGTTTCATTATTATTCCTTTAAAGTATTGATTATTTTTGGATCTAGCACTCCATTGACTTAATACAACTAAACTTACTCAATGATAAATCAGTGCATTGGACTTCTTATAAGCAAAAAAAACGCCATTTATCTATATTGTTGATATATAAGAATAAAAAAATAAACACAAAATTAAAGTGTAAAATAACCTGACACGAATAGTTGTGATTATAAACCGAGTAAAATGAGGTTTTTAGCTGTACTTGCGTTCAATAATTAATCAAACTCACCAAAACTGAAATAAAACAGTAGATTTTCAGCGCTAAGTTCCTATAATGCGCATCTTCGGTCGGTGTGTGGCGCAGCTTGGTAGCGCACTGTCATGGGG
>CAYUZL010000284.1:0-2960 GCA_964449725.1 uncultured Alteromonas sp.
ATATTGATGTGATACTGAACCATTCAGTCGAACAAATACATGAAAAATTATACGCAAAAGCAGAAGAGTTAGAGTCACCAGATGACCGACCAGGGATCAAATTAATTCACATTAACAAAAGCCCTTTTATTACGTCAGCAAAAGCCATTGATCAACAGCGATCATCCGAAATTGGTTTAAACAGAGATTTATGCTTAGCTAACTACAAAAAAATAACTCAAAACCTGAACTGTATTGCCAAAGTCGTTGATGTTCATCGTATTCCTTCAGAGTTTCCACCACCTCCAGTTGAACAACGGCTCTATTCAGACGGGTTTATGTCTAACGATGATAAACAGCGATGCGAGGTAATACGCCAAGCAGAGCCGGGAGAGCTGGGTCTCCTAATTTCTCAACTTCAACCTAGCACATTGAAGTCATTGCTGTTCTTATATCGTGGGCGCAATTTCCCTTCATCTTTGTCGTATGAAGAAATGACAAGTTGGCAACGCCACAGAGAACTGAGCTTTACCGAAGGTCTAACGGGATTAAGCTTAACTGCATTTGCATTGGAGCTAGATAGGCTTGCTGAACTTCACCAAAACCAACCTAATTCACTGTCTGTATTGCATACTCTGCACCAATATGTTCAAAAACTTTGATTTAGCGAATACGAGGGATTACATTTACTGTAATGAATTGTATATGTAAGCCGATAATTAACTTAAATAAATAATGGAAAATCAGCAATGAACGGCGTAACCATTAAATTTGATGAAAACCTACAGCACCTTATATTGGTAGCTCTGCCTGATGAAATTGAAGGCGAGTTATCAGTATGGTAGGTACTTGAATGGATACAGAACACAGAATTTAATCAGGTTTATATGTCCGAGGCAATACTAATGCAAGTTTGTGAAAAAGTAAATTCTTTCAAAAAAACCAATAGCTCTGCGTCGATTGAAGAAGAAATCGGAGAACGAAAAAACGCACAAGTGTCGTTTCATGTTGATGATGACGAAATGACTGCAACCCTTTCTCTAACAGCGCCCTACGGAGGACACTTTCCTTCTAAAAAAGCTATTTTAACACTAGCAAAGAAAAACGATATAATCCGAGGCGTTAGTCAAAAGCGTATTGTGCGTATGCTAAAAAAGCTAAAACAAGCTGCTCCAGGAGACATAATAGAAGGTTGTATTGCCAAAGGCTTGCCTGCAAAAGACGGCCACAGCTCCCATGTTAAACCACTTGTACCTAATGCATTAGAAAGAGTGCTCAAACCACAGGTAACAGAAGATGGCAAAACCGATCCAAGAGACCTAGGTGAAATAATTTGTGTTAAGGCTGATGTAGCTGTACTGCGTAGATTGCCACCAACTAACGGTAGAGCAGGATACACAGTTAAAAACACACCATTAGAACCACTGAAAGGTCAATGGATCCCTATTAATTTAGGCGATGGTACAAAGCTAAGTACCGAAGATGAAAATGTGGTTATGTCAGCAAACTCAGGAATGCCCAAGTTTCGTGACTTAGTGATGTCCGTGGACGACACTTTTACATCTAAAGGTGTTGATGTAAGTACCGGCCACATTAAATATGACGGGGCAGTGTTAGTCAAAGGTGATGTGGCTGAAAATATGAAAATAGAGGCAACCGGAGATGTCACTATTATCGGTTTCGTCGAATCCGCTTTTATAGAAGCTGGCGGTGATATTATTATTACAGAAGGCGCTGTAGGAAAAGAAGCCCAAGAGGGAGAAGATTTTAGTTGTATTTTAAAATCATCGGGTAGCATCCACGTACAACACGGTCAAGGCCTTCACATAACATGTTTAGAAGACATCAGTGTGGGAAAGCAACTTGCGCATAGTAAAATTCATTGTGGCGGTAGTGTTGTTGTCGGTAAACATGATGATCCTAGAGGAAATTTATTCGGTTGTGATATAGAAACGACTCGCCATGTTTTGGCTGGCACGCTAGGTGCAGTATCAGGAGGAACACTTAATATTGACTTTAGCCAAGGGTTTAATCAACTTGCTTCACGAATAGACTCAGTTAACATCCTGCTCCAGCAATTAAAACGAAATAGTGAGCGCCACAAAAAGCAGATGCAAATCATATCATCAAAATCTGTACCTTCAGAACTGCTCAGTAAGGTAGATGAAACAAGAGCTAAATTTAATGACGAAATCGGTCTTTTAAAGTGGCTAGAGAAAAAGGTTGATGACCTTAAAAATGAAAAAGACACCTATGCGAGCCACATCAAGGTTGTGGCAAACGACAAGCTTTACTCAGGTGTAAATACGCAATTGGAGAATCGCAACTGGCGTTCTGAAAGAGAATATGACAGAGCGCACATATTTTATAAAGATCACTCTTGGATATATGAGCCAATTACTCGTTAATTTTAGAAATCAGACACCTCTAAACTATGGCCTCGCTGTTTCTTTGCTGAACGAAGCGCTGCGTATACTCTATTTAACCAAGATGAAAAGTCATCTTGTTCGTTTAAAGTACTAATTCCGATAGATATTTTTTGTTCCGCAAAACCTTGAAGCGACTGCAACTCTACTTCAGTCAATATTCGCTCAGCCAGCATTTGTGCAGAAATTAAATTGGTCTGCGGACAAGCTATTAGAATTTCATCACTACTCCAACGAGACAGAATATCAACATCTCGAGTCTTATTTATAATAATCTCGGACAGCGAAATCATTGGATGATTTAGCAGCAGCTCTCCGTCTGACACAGCTTTAGTTTCTATTTGAACCAAAATTAATGTTACTGGTGAGCGAAAACGATTAAATCGACAAATTTCGCCTTCCACTTTATGCATCATATGGCTGCGGTTATTTAAATTGGTAAGTTCATCTTGAGTAGAAAGAAATTCAATTTCCCGATTTTTAGACACCAATATTGTCTGTAACCTTTCAACGTCTTGTTCTTTGGTGTGTAGCTCTTTTCGCACTCTATTTTTT
>CAYUZL010000285.1:0-4717 GCA_964449725.1 uncultured Alteromonas sp.
GGAGTCAAAGATGAAGCCGAGCTTTTAGAACTACAGCTAAACCAAGTTCAAGAAGAGCTAGAAGCGCATTATTTAGCGAATCGATTTAAAGATAGTCTTATAGACGAGCTTAAAGTTGAGAAACAAGCGGCCGGAAATAAATATGCTAAAACGGTTCAAGCGCTTACGGATGTTCAAAGTGAACTCACAAGTGCTAATAATCTAGTCAAGTCACTAAACAACGATAATGCGGCGATATCTGCTTCTGTGGTCGAACGAGACGACGAGCATGGTAAAGTTTTACAACAGATTAAAGTAAAGCAAATGAAGTTGGATAAACAGGCCTCTCAGATTACAAAAGCAAAACATGAAATTGATATCCTTAATCATAACTTGACTCAAACGAAAGCAGAATTAGTACAGATTAAATCATCTACTTTCTGGAAATCAGCTGCGTCCGTGCGTAAGTTGGTCAAGGCCGTAAGTACTATTGATAAAAAGAAAGCTAAATTACAACAAAATATAGGGTTATTGTTAACCTCAGAGTATTTTGATGCTAAATGGTATTTAGAGTCTTATCCTGACGTTGCAGCTTCCGAAATCAACCCCGCAGAGCATTATTTAAAGTTTGGAGCTAAAGAAGGCCGTTTTCCAAGTCCGCATTTTGACGGGAGTTGGTATTTACAACGATATCCAGATATTGCAGATGCCGGTATAAACCCACTTATTCATTTTATTCAATTTGGAATAAGTGAAGGAAGAAGTGCTTCTCCCATAATGCTTGTTGATCAGAACAAACTATAGTGACTTCAAGGAAGAGTATTATGAATAATGTATTGTTCTGGTTAGGTGCTGGCCAGGCTGTGGTACCAAATATCAATTTCGCTGATTTCGATTCAGTGGTGCTAGTTGAAGCTCGCATAGAACAAGTCTTAGCGCTAAGTAAACGATTCAGTAGCAATGATAACGTGGAAATAGTTCACCGGGTTGTTTTTGATAAAGCCGAGAAGTCTGACTACTATCGATACTCGTTAGACGAGTACTCTGCTTTATCATCTACAAGTGGCTTACAAGAGCTTTATCCGGGGCTAAGGCTAAGTAGACGCGAAGAAGTGAAAACTTGTTCTTTCGCAGAGTTGTTAAGTGAATTTACCGATCCTTCTGTTTCAATTACATTGGTCTTGGATATGGTCGATGTAAATTATTTAATATTAAAATCAATTGTTAACAGTGAGCATTGGCAGAAAGTTACTGAAATATATCTCCCAATTCCAAATTTTTCTTTGTATGAAGGTGCTGCAACTGCCTCAGAACTTGTACCATTGTTAGAATCGCAAGGTTTCATACTATTAGATACTGATATTAACGATCCTGATATTCCTGTTGCTAAACTAAACCGCAATCCTATGTGGTTTGAGCTTGCGTCTTTAAAAAAACAACAGGAGTTGCATAATATTCAGCAGCAAAAAGAAATTAAAGAATATAAAAGAAAACTACAAACTCACGTCGAAGAATTAACAGTAGAAAAAGAGCGCGCAACACAAACCTCTGATTTAATAGCTACTTTGGAAAATAATAACTCAACACTTGAAAGTCAGGTAGAGCAACTAAAATCTGATAAACAACAATTAATTGACAAGCAAGAAGAAGCTAAGCTCACTCACGAGGGGCAATACCAAGAATTGTTAAATCAAATTGATGAACTCAAAACCAGAGCTAATGATTTTGAGCAAACAATTTCTAGATTAAATACAGAAAAATCTGAATTACTTGAGCAAGTTGAACTTTTTAGAGTTAAAAATCAAAAAATAGAAGACAGGCTAGTTGAATTAAAAAACAATTCTTCTGAGTTAGCGGCACTAAGAATCGAACTTAAAGAAATATTAGAGCAACGTGATGAGCAAGCACATTGGCATCAAGAAAATAAAAAGTGGGCCGAGAGCCTAAATGTCAAATGTGAGGAACTAAGAATTATAGCTAGTGATCGGGAAAAAAGTACAACCTTGGCATTAAAGTTACAAACTAAGGCTCAACTTGACTTAGCTGATCTTCAAGATAAATATCGAACTAAACATCTTAATGAACAAAACTTAGTTGGATTGATTAAAGAGCTTAGAGAAAAACTTCAACAGGCCTCTGAGTTTTATAGTTTCTTAAAAGATAATCATCCAGAGATATGTGAGATTGAATTTACAAACAGCAAAACTATAAGTGATAAGAAGTCACTGAGCATAAGAGACAGCGAGTCATGAGTGGTGGTGCTGTAGATCACTTGCGCGACTCGTTAGAGCGAGTATTAACGTTAATTCAAGACAGTGAATTAGTGCCATATGACAAAGCAAATACTAATTTAAATATAGGTCAAAATTTTTCTCAATCAACGTCGCTTCTAGACAAGTGTAAAAGTGTAGAGAAAAAATATGAAAATAAAAAGCCGGTATTGAGGATTATTCACCATTTTGCTTGTAGTGGAGGAACACTCATTTCTCAGTGTATTTCCGCGATGCCAAATATCTATTTACTCAGTGAAATACACCCATACACGAATCTACATCTAGGAGGAGTAAAGGCAAAATATTTGCCATCTGATATAATTTCACTAAGTAAATATGCAAATATCCCTAACTTTGGACAGTTAGCTGACCAGATATTCATCAGTAATATTACAAAGGCTAATGACCATGTTCGCCAATATGCAGGTGAACTTATTTTACGCGACCATACTCATTCAGATTTTTGCGTTGGATCTACCACATCTAATAAACCTGCGTTATTTTCGTTGTTAGAGTCGCACTTCCAAATTAAGAATATCGTGACAATACGAAATCCAGTCGATTCGTACTTATCACTTGTTAATAATAACTGGAGGCATTTTACTCCCTCCTCTTTTGATGAGTACTGCAAACGTTTTATTGAAATGACAACATGTTATAAAGAATGCGACATATATCGTTACGAAGATTTTGTCAAAGAACCTACTGTAATAATGCAAAAAATGTGTGAGTCTCTTGATTTAGCTTATTCTAATTGCTTTATTGATATATTTGAGTTATTCAAAGTCACAGGAGGAAGTGGAAGAAAATCTTCAGTTATTTCAGAAATGCCGCAGCGTAAAATATCTTCTGTGTTTTTAGAAGAAGTTAAAGAGTCAACAAATTTCAAGTTAATCGCTAAAACGTTTAATTATTAAAATACGATTCGGTATGTGAATTTTAATAAAAGTAATTGTCTTGTAGGCTAGTTTTCACTTGCAAAAATTGTATTTTAATTATTTCGCCTGTGAACTAGAATACACTACTCAGATGTATATTCGAGCACGTTAAAACTCAAATTTAATCAGTAATTTTCAACTTGCTTTTTTAGTAATAAGGCTACTAATTAAATGTAAAGTCATGGACTATTTTAAGGAAAAATATGTTGTCAATTTCTGGGCTACGTATAAAAGAGATAACGCTAAAACGAGGTGTCGAGTATATTGCTAAATCATTCTTCACAGGCCACGGTATTAATAAACGTTTAAAAGTGCTTCAGAATATAAAAGAACAATTAAGTGTTAAAGTTAATACTTTAGCGGGGAGCGAGCAGTGAGTTCTATTAAAGTTGTGATACCAGCGCGTTACGGATCTTCTAGACTTCCCGGTAAGCCCCTCCTTAAAATACAGGGGAAAACAATTATAGAGCACGTTGCTGAAAGATGTAGAGAGGCAGGTGTGTCAAAAGATAATATTATTATAGCAACTGACGACCAACGTATTTTTTCTGTCTTAGAGTCAAGCCAGTGGCAAGTAGTCATGACATCAGATAGTCATCAGTCGGGTACAGACAGGATTTGTGAAGTTGCAAATAAAATGCAGTGGGACGATGACACCATAGTTTTGAATGTTCAAGGTGATGAGCCAATGATCCCTCCTGATTTAATAGAAAATGTCGCTTCATTTGCAAAAACTCATTCTGAATATGACATTGCGACAGCTGTTGTCTCGATGACAAAAGCAGAAAACGTTGATGACCCGAACGTCGTTAAAGTTGTTTTAGGAGAAAATTCAAGAGCTATTTATTTTAGCCGAGCTGCTGTTCCATTTAATCGAGATTTCCCACAAAACCACTCGTTAGCGAAACGACATATTGGAATTTATGCCTATCGTGTATCTGCGTTAAAAAGGTTCTGTTCTTTTAGTGAAAGTATTCTTGAAAACTATGAAAAATTAGAACAGCTCAGAGCATTGAGTCATGGAATGCCAATTGGTGCTTTAATCTATGAAGGAGCGGTTCCCCACGGCATAGATACCCTAGAGGACTACGAAAGTATCAAATGTCTTTTAAAAGGTCAGAAATTTTGATGTTAGATACAATTACGATAGATTCAATTCAAGTTGCAAAAGATGTTATTCGAACAGAAATAGATGGGTTGGCTTTCATGGAGAGTCGAATAGGGCCTGAATTCGATGTTGCTGTTAAAGCGATTTTAAATACTCAAGGACGAGTAATTATTTGTGGTATGGGAAAATCAGGGATTATAGGGAAAAAAATAGCAGCATCTTTTGCAAGTACAGGTACGCCTAGTTTTTTTATGCATCCAGGAGAAGCATTTCATGGAGACCTAGGTATGGTTAAATCGGAAGATATATTTATAGCTATTTCTTATTCAGGTGAAACTGATGAAGTAATCAAACTATTACCATTCTTACGTGAAAATAACAATTTTATTATTACGGTCACAGGAAATTCTAAATCCTGT
>CAYUZL010000286.1:0-4273 GCA_964449725.1 uncultured Alteromonas sp.
GGCTGACCCCACCCTTCTCGGCTACCTTATCTACATTTTTTTTTTCAAGCAGAAGACGGCATACGAGATCATGCCTAGTCTCGTGGGCTCGGAGATGTGTATAAGAGACATGGGATACACAGTTGGTGAGGCGTTAACCTACTTAGAAAACATTGTTGCTACCGAACTACCAGATGCCGTATCGATTGATTACAAAGGTGAGTCTCAACTTTATCAAGAATCGGGGAGCTCGTTTGTATTTATATTTGCCTTAGCATTAGCAGTAACCTATTTAGTATTAGCCGCGCAGTTCGAAAGCTGGGTTCATCCGTGGGTGATTATGCTAACCGTCCCCTTGGCATTGCTGGGGGCTTTTATTGGCCTTTATTTAGCCGGAATGAGTATTAATATATACAGCCAAATAGGGTTGGTTATGTTAATTGGCCTTGCAGCTAAAAATGGCATTTTAATCGTTGAATTTGCAAATCAGTTACGGGATGCTGGTTATGAATTTGAAGAAGCTCTCAAACGAGCCGCAGCGCTTCGCCTCCGACCGATTGTAATGACAGGATTTACTACCGTATTCAGTTCTTTGCCGTTAATATTGTCTGTGGGGCCGGGTTCAGAAAGTCGTTCAGTCATCGGTATGGTAATTTTTGCCGGAGTATTAATTTCAACATTTATGACATTATTTGTCGTTCCTACCGCCTATGCGTGGTTGGCAAGAGGTACAGGTTCACCTGAAATTCGAGCCCAAGAAGTGGAAAAGCTTCAATCTGATATTCCCTATACCAAAGGTGAAAGTAGTTGATTTAATACTTTTTGAATAAAGCGGTGTAATATTTCTAATACGCCGCTTGTTATGTTTGATATAGTGGCTAAAAAAATCGAAGGCTGTCATTTAGTAGCTACCAGTAGCAACTTAAGTGTCAGGTTTTCGTTACATGTTTTATAAGCTAAGTTAATTTTCCATGCAGCCACAGTATTTAATTAAAGCCATAGGTTTTATTTTTTTTCATCTCGTTTTTTTCCATGTTCCTGCATACGGGAATGTAGATGAGTTTATAACCGCAAATAGAACCGATACGTATAGTTGTCCTGATGCGAATACGTTAGCAACGTTTGATGAATATTTAAGTAGAGAAGATTTAACAGAAAACCAGTTATTTAATTTGTCTGTAGAAAAAACACACCTATTCATGTGTGAAGGACGTGTTGTCGAGGCTATCGACATTTTACTGAGACAGATTAAAAAAACGACGATTGATAAAACATCTTATTTTTATGCTTCGGCAATTTATCAAATTGGTTTTGGGTACGACACTCAGGAGTCTCCTTCACGATGTGGTTTCTATGAAAAAGCGATAGAATTATCATCTCCAACGTTACATAGTGATGTTTTTTTAAGTGCTTCTCTAGGGCGTATTACTAATTGCCTTCAATCAAGTAGTGTTACGGATCGTCTTGAAGCTTTATTTAGGATTCTCCAGAAATATTCTAAATCAGAAAATAGCGATATTCTCGCTCAAATTCACAATAATATTGGCTTGGTATATGGAATAGAGTTAGAGCAATATGCACTAGCTGCAGAACAATATTTAAAAGCTCACGAGTTTGGCAAAGAAGTCGCCGAGGGAACTGGAAAACTCAGTTTTCTAATTAGTGCCGTAACTGCGCAATTAGCCAGTGGTAAAATCGAAGAAGCCTACCATTCAATCAAAGAATTTAAAGAGATTAACAAAACAGTTAATACTCCTTTAAGTAATTATTATTATTTTCACGCTTTGGGCAATTATTATTATCGAACCGGTAATTACAAAGAAATGAAGGCGATATTACCGGAGATGAACAGGTATGTGGAACCACTATCTAGTTCATATTTGAACGCATTTGTTGCATGGTTTGAAGTTGCCATTTGCGTGCACGAAGTAGACATTCCATGTATCGATGAATACATAGAGAATAATCAATATTTACCTTTTGAAAACAATCAGTTTTTTTGGAATTTGAAGGTTCAAATGCACATTCTTTTAGAACAAAAAGAAGAAGCGCTTTCAACCTTAGAAATTTTAGAAAATGCAACGCTACAACGTTACTATAAATCTCAAGATTCTGCTGGAATACTTGGCGTTGCAAAGTTGTATAGTCAAATAGAAGCCTTGGAAAAAGAAATAGAAACAGAGCGGAAAATTAGGCAATATTGGATTGCTGGGGGCTTTGTTGGGCTTGTTCTTGGTGTTGTTCTTTTGGTGTACATCTTACGCAAAAAGCATCTGGCTAGAATGGCAATAGATCCTGTCACTGAGTTATTAAACTCTAAAACTGCTGTGAGCCGCATAGGTAAGGTCGATGTGCCTGAGTGGGGAAGAACCAATGCCATTGCTATTTTTGATTTGGGTAATTTTAGAGAGTTAAATCGGGTACTAGGGGCAACCAGCAGTGATAGAGTTATCAGGCAAATAGCGAGGTCTTTACAAAAAGTAACACGAGCTAACGATATTTTAGGTCGATTTGGTCCAGAGCAGTTTGTCTTATGCCTACATAATATTGAAGAACAAAGTGCAAAGCAGTTTTTTGATCGAGTGCAAAATGGGCTGGATAGTACAGTTTTTCTAGAGGGGCAGCATGATGTTCCTAGCGTGGATTCAAGTATGAGCGTGTTTACTACCACAGAAAAATTCATCGATTTAGATGCTGTTTTTGATGAAATGTTGATGTCAATTAACATTAAAAAATCGAAAATTTAGAATATTACTATTCTCTATTTCGACTTAAATTGGTGATTACTTTTTTGTGTTGCGGAAATTCATCAACCAGCTTTTGCGTGTCGCCAAGTTCCATGTCTTCGTATTCAAAGCCTGGTGATACGGCTTCGCCTATTAATCCATAACCGTGATTACATTCAGTTCCAATTGATGATGCTTTCCATACACCTCCAGGAACAGCCAATTGAAATTTCTGACCTAAGGTGAAATCCGTACCTAACACATGTTCTTCAAGTCGACCGCAGGGGTAGATTAAGTAATAAGTAATCGGGTCTCCAGCATGAAAGTAATGCATGATATCGGATTTGTTTTTATGAAAATGACCTATTGGTTCAGCGCGAGTGAGCAAATAGTAAATTGATGTCATGGTGACGCGCTGGCCGTCAGGCGTAGTGATCTCTCTTGAATCTGAGGCTTTAAATGTTTGTCTGTAATAGCCACCTTCTATATGACTTTCGAGCCCTAAATAGTTGACTATTTGTTGAAAAGAAAGCGTGTTTGAAGCTTGTTTTTGCATTAATGCCTTCCAAAATTTACGGATTAAAAACTACCATTTTAACATTATCACAAGAAATTTCACTTTACATAAAGTAAAGGTCGGTTTACTTTATGTCGTATTGTTTTTTCTTTTTGTCTAGTTTGCATTGGCTTTTATTGAGTCATTTGATTGTTAAGTTTGAAGAGGAATAGAAATGTTGAAATGTAATCGATCTCCAGAAAATAAGAAGGCCGCTATATTCATCGCGTTGATGTTTGCGTTAGTAATGCTGTTAATTAGTTGGGTTTTACGAGGGCAAGAAGGTGCAAGCTCGGTACTATCTTTATTATTATTACTGTATTTTGGCGTGTCATCATTACGTGTAAGAACTACAGGGTGTAAAACATAGCTTTAGATAAAAAACGACTAGGCTGGGTAATGGCCTGAGTGATTTCAGGCCATTCTATTTTGTCAGGTTAGCTTTTTAGCAGAGCTCCTTTAGCGTCTTTTCAATAACGTCAATGGCGGTACTTAATTGCTCAGGGTTACAGTAACTAAAATTCAATCTAAGTGCTGATTTCGATTCACTGCCCTTCGGATAGAAAACACTTCCTGGTACAACACAAACGCCTTGCTCTAATAACTTTTTAGCGACAAGGTTATCGTCGAGATCGGTTAATGCCAACCAAATGAACATACCGCCTTCCACTGTATTAAATGTACATCCGTAGTGTTTTAGTGTTTCTAGTTGTTTTGCAATAAATTGATATCTGGATTCATATTTAGCGCAAACATTCTTTAAGTGGGATGGATACTCAGTGTGCTGGAGTACGTGTAACAAAGCCGCTTGTAATGGCAGAGCACTGTGTAAGTCAGCGGCTTGTTTTAACTTTATAAGTTCGTCAATGACCCAGTCAGGTGCACTGACACTAGCTAGCCGAATTCCAGGCGTAACCGATTTAGAAAACGACTGTAACAATACGCTTTTTTCGGGACAAAATGACGACACCAATGGCGCTATTTTGTCGCCAAATTGGAGCTCTCTATAGGG
>CAYUZL010000287.1:0-7647 GCA_964449725.1 uncultured Alteromonas sp.
AAACAAGCACTGTGTAAAAACAAGCAACCTGTTATTAAATAAATTCTCTCTAGCTACATCAGTCATTGCACCAGAAGTCAATGAAACCAGCCTTGTCGAAGTTGACGAAAATAGCCTTACTATATTAAATGAACTATGGCAGTTAGGTATATCTTTGGCTCTCGATGATTTTGGAACCGGCTACACAGCCTTTAGTCAGCTTATTCGTTACCCTGTCGATAGCTTAAAAATAGATAAATCATTTATAGACAGATTAGACTGTGACACTGAAGCGCCTAAAACAACGATTAACGCCATTTTATCTATCGCCAAATCTTATAAGTTACTCACTGTTGCTGAAGGTATTGAATCTCAATCACAAGTCGATTATTTGAAGCATCACGGGTGCGATAGATTACAAGGTTTTTATTTGTCTAAGCCTATTTCATGGGACGAGATGCTCACTCAACTTATCAATCAGCCATAAAGTATCTAATATCTACTGTGACATTTTTGTTATAAAAAAGAACAGCCTGCGTTTTTATTCTTTATAGAATCGGTAAACAACTCTTAATGCTTAGCGCTAGAGTTAATGCACATTACCCGATATGAAATAATTATGATGAACAAAAAAGCATTCCGTAAAACGGCATTAGCGTTAGCCACTACAGCTCTATTTTCAGCAACAGCCTATGCTCAAACATTTTCTACCGACTTTGAATTTGTAGACAGAAGCGGTGAGTTCACATTAAATGACTCAGGTAATACAGTCACTTTTACCGGTGGAGCAGTAGATGTAATCAGCGTAGGCTTTCTTTACCGAAGCGGTATTCACTCCTTTTTGTTTCAACAAGGTAGTGCAGAGATAACGTTTGAAGAGCCTGTTCAAAGTGTGACGTTTTTCTTAAGAGATAGGACTGCAGACGTACAAAGTACGATAAACATATTTGAATCCGATAGTGTCTCCCCCTCTCTAACAGTTCAAGGAAACAGAGACGCCTTTACCGAAGTCACTTTTACCTCTGAAGTTGGCATAACGCGAATACAAGGTATTAATAACACGGATGAATACGCCGCCATTGACGATTTCAGTTTTGTGGATTTTGCTCAAGCTGTAGATCCTGATGCTCCTATAGCATTAGAGGACCCAATTCCAACCCCCATTCCTTCAAGTGGTATAAGTTTAGATTTGGAACTCATTTCTGATACCCTGACGTCTCCCATTATTGGCGTTACCGCTCCTGGTGTTGACGACTTTTTATTCATTGCAGAGCAAGACGGTAATATTTGGGCTCTTAACGAACAAACTGATGAAATCAATTTAGTCATATCATTAGCTGATCAAATCGTAACTGGCGTAGAGCGTGGGTTAATTGGGTTAGCATTCCACCCAGATTTCTCATCGAACGGTTTACTCTACACCCAAACATCCCAAGCAGTAGAAGGAACCATCGACTTCTTACCCACAATAGATAGTAATGAGCTCGATAACATATCTGTTATTACTCAGTGGACAGCATCAACAAACGAGACCACGGGTATCAGTATTGAGCCTAGCTCAGCGTCAACGTTAATGACCATAGGTCAACCTCAAGGTAACCATAACGGTGGAGCCTTAGTTTTTGACAACAGTAATAACTTACTTATTGCCGTTGGTGACGGCGGAAGTGCTGACGATCAAGGCACTGGCCATAGCGTAGGTGGAAATGGTCAAGACTCCAGCAACGTTCTAGGTTCGATATTGCGTATTGATCCCCTTGGTGTAGATTCAACCAATGGTAATTACGGTGTGCCCGCTGACAACCCCTTTATTAATGACGACAACATACCCAATGAAATATTCACTACCGGATTAAGAAACCCTTTCAAAATATATTTTGATCCCGATACATCAACGCTGTTTGCCGCAGATGTGGGGCAAAACGATGTTGAGGAGATTAATATCGTAAATTCTGGTGATAATTTTGGTTGGCCTCAACGAGAAGGACCATTTGGTTTCTTTAACAATGGCGAAAGTGCCGGTTTCGTATTTGACCAAGCAGCCAGTGCGGATTTTGTTGAACCTATTGCCGCTTACGACCATGACGAAGGTATCGCCATTATAGGCGGTGTAGTCTATGGCGGAAATGTTGACGATAATTTAACGGGACGGTACGTTTTTGCAGATATACTAGGTCGTGTTTTCTCTTTAAATGAAGATAATGACATTGAAGAAGTTACCTTGAATAATAACCCTATTGAAGGACAAGGGATATTAGGTTTTGGAAACGATAACTCCAATCAGTTATTCATGTTCACTCGCGACTTTGAAAACAATATTGGTCGCGTATTCAGAGTCAATAATCCGGTAGCAGAAACACCGCCTCCAGCACCTGCTCCGGCCCCAGAACCAACGCCTGAGCCGACACCAGAGCCGGTCAATACTTCCTCTGGTGGTGGTTCCTTTAACCTGCTTTTCGGGTTATTTCTTATAGTTAGCGCATTTGTAAAAAGAACTAAACGTTAGACTAGCTTCATCTTACCTACTCTTGTAGCAATTCAATCTGCACAAATATTGAATTGCTACGCTCCCCTTTAATTTATTTTAAATAACAAGTAGTTAGAATATTCCGTATAAATTCTAATCCATCTTAATTAAGTTATAACTTTATCTCTTTAATGTGACATAAACTCACTGACTTCGTTATAGATTCGAGATAACTAACCAATATGCTAAGTACATCCAATTGTATTTATTAATACATGGATTGAAGACTAATTGATTTTAACTTTTAATTTAACGTCGAGAGCAACGACCATGAAAACCTCTTTACCTCAGTCAGAACAGATCCTGCATGTTCAAAATTCACCCAAAAATCTCTTTTTTAAAAAAGCAAAAACGTATGCATGTGTAGCCGTGTCCTTAGCTCTAATAAGTGCCTGCGGCGGCAGTAGTAACAATGATGATGTAATAGAAGATGACGTTGTTGTAGAGCAGCCTGATGATGACAGCGCTGTATCAGCAGAGACTGAACAACAAGTTGCAGAAGTTACCTCCATTGCATCACTTGGTGCAGCAGAGGCCAATAGAACATTAGAAGATTTTACGGGAAGCGACCGTAGCTTTAGAGATGAGCTAAATGTTTTCTTACCAAGCGCAATAGACGTTGATGAAGAAAATTTGCGTGATAATACCCGTGCCAATGTTACCTTGCCACTTTATCAAGGTATTGGCCCTTCAGGTGAAGAAACCTATTTTATCATCACAGAAGCATCAACCATTGAAACAGCCCAAGCATTGGGTGCAATTTTAGCCCCTAAATTACGCTACGGCGCCTTACCGGCTGCAGCTGATGCAGCTCAGCGTGTTAGTGTTAATGACGATGGCCGTGTTGTATTTCTTGGTGACGTCGATTTCAGCCCAGAACGTATTTTAACCCCAGGTGAAGATACCCCTTTCCCACCAGCCATTGCACAGCCTGGTGCTGTAGGTGACGCTGAGTATTCATCTCTTGCGGTATTACCATCTGGCGTTGTACTGAACATCCAAATCGTTGCAAATGCGTCTGGTAATCACGATAGAATCATTGATATCAGCACAGAAGATCGCTGGGTACAAATGGAACTACTTGACGGTTGGCAAGGTGGCGATCGTTACTACTACCACTTAGTTACCGATGCATCAGATCCTGTTCCAGCGACCATTGAACTTGGTGTGTATGCACCACGTTTAGCAAACCTTCCTGTATTTGGTGACAGCTCATTAGACGGCGAAAGCGTATTGCTTGGTTTTTCTCCTAACACTAATGGTTTAAATGTGACTGAAAACAGCGTTGGTGGCATTAACCGTCAAAGCTTAACATCGACTATTCTTGACCAAGATTTAGACCCAGTTAACGTATTCCCTTTTGACCCAAACAACGAGTCAGAAGAAAACAATAACTACTCTCCTTTCTGGGATGCTCACTTAAATAGCTGGACAGATGAAGCGATTGCAGCTGGCAGACGTCGTGCCATTCGCAGTTTCGAAGACTTGCAAGATCTAATTGCAGCGGGCGATATCGTGAGTTTTGGCGGCAGCCCTGGCCAAGAAAACGATTTCGTATTCGGACTACGAGCGTCAAATGCTGTTATTAACTGCCCCGTCATTATGCAACCATTTGAAGGTTCAGACGAACAAGTGTTAACCGCAGCAGAAGAAATCACGCTACTAGTTGAAGCTGCAGCACAAGAAGCAGGTAAAACAGTAGCTGACTTCACCGGTGCTGATCGCACCTTCTCTGAAGATTTAAACGTGTTCTTACGTAACACTGTGTCTATCGATGCTATCAACCTGCGTGATAACGAAGCGGCAAATGCCACACTACCTTTATTCAGAGGTATTGGTCCAGAAGGCGAAAATGTTTATTATATACTGACTGAGACATCGACCTTAGAAACATCAGATATTGCAGGGACTATCTTAGCGCCTAACTTACGTTTTGGTGCCTTACCGGCAGCAGAAGCAGCAGCACAACGAGTCACCATTAACGACGAAGGTTTAATGGTATTTAGAGGTACTGTAGATTTCGCACCAGAGCGCATACTTGAAGGTTCAGCGTTCCCTCCAACTACAGCACAAGCTGGTGGTTTGGGTGATGATGAATACTCTTCGTTAGTTGTTCTGCCTAGTGGTCTAGTTGTGAATGCGCAAATCGTAGCTAACGCAACAGGTACTCATGACAGAATACTAGGTGCGGATTTAGATGCTCGTGAAGTAACATTCCAATTGCTTGATGGTTGGCAAGGTGGCGATTCATTCTATTATCACTTAGTGACAGATGCGTCAGACGTAGTGCCTGCCACTATCGAACTTGGTGTTCATGCGCCAAGAATGGCTAACTTACCTACTTTCGGTGTGACTGGGCCAGATTTACAAGGTACAAGCGAAGGAAGAGAAAGTGTGCTACTTGGCTTCTCTCCTAATACCAATGGTTTGACTATTTTTGATGACGGTTTAGACGAAGACGATATTAACCGTCAAGGCCTTAGCTCAACAATTGTCGATAACGACCGCGACCCAGTGAATGTTTTCCCGTTTGATCCAAACAACGAAAGCGAAGAAAACAACAATTACTCACCTATGTGGGATGCACATTTAAACAGTTGGACAGAAACGGCAATTGCCAATGGTCAACGCCGAGCTATTCGTGGTTTCGAAGATTTACAAAATCTTATGGAAGCAGGTCTAGTTGAAAGCTTTGCCGGTAGCACAGGACCCGAAAACCCATTCCTATTTGGTTTACGTGCGTCTAACGCCGTTATTAACTGCCCTGTTATTCTTCAACCTTTTGAAGGTGAACTAGAAGCCGGTGAAGTATTTAGCGATGTACCATTGTCACCATTAGAAGAAGCAACGCTTATTATGACCCTATCAGCTCAAGAAGCAGGTCGTGATTTAGAAGACTTTAATGGGTCAAATCGCTCATTCCGAGACGAGCTCAATGTATTCTTACCTAGTGTTATTGATGTTGACGAACCGAATTTAAGAGACAACGAACTTGCTAATGTAACATTACCTATACATGAAGGTATTGGTCCAAATGGTGAGCCGACTTACTATATCATTACTGAAGCGTCTACCAGTGAGACTGCTGAAATGTATGGTGCGACACTGTCACCAAACTTGCGTTACGGTGCGAGTGATGCAGCAAGAGATGCGGCGCAATACGTTCAAGTTGCAGGTAATGGTCGTATCATCTTCCGTGGCGACGTAGACTTCTCTCCAGAGCGTATTCTTGAAGCAGGCGAAGGTGAATTTGCATTCCCTCCGTCAAAAGCCCAAGCAGGCGCAACGGGTGATGATGAGTATTCATCTTTAGTCGTATTACCGTCGGGTACGGTAATTAACGCTCAAATTATTGCCAACAGAACCGGCCTACATGACCGTATCATAAGCATCGATACTGATGCACGTACAGTAAACATGCAACTACTCGATGGCTGGCAAGGTGGTGACCGTTATTACTATCATTTAGTGACTGACGCGTCAGATCCAGTACCAGCGGCAATTGAACTGGGTGTTTATGCGCCTCGTTTAGCTAACTTACCTGTATTTGGTCAAAGTAATGGTGAGGACGGTTCAGTATTGTTGGGCTTCTCTCCAAATACCAACGGCTTAACTATCAGTGAAGATGGTGCAACGGAAGCAAACCGTCAAAGTTTATCATCAACTATACTTGATAATGACTTAGACCCGGTTAATGTATTCCCATTTGACCCCAATAATGACGTTGAAGATGGTAACAATTACTCACCATTTTGGGATGCACATTTGAACTCATGGACTGACGAAGCAATTAATGGTGCGTTAGGAGATCAAAGACGTTCAATCACAGGGTTCGAAGATCTAAACGACTTAATTGACCGAGGTTTAATTACTAGTTTCTCTGGTAGCCCAGATATTCAAAGTAACCTTTTACCTGGATTACGTGCTTCTGGTGCAGTCATTAACTGCCCAGTAATCATGCAACCTTTTGAAGGTGAAAACGACTAATTAGTTATTAACTGAAAACTAAAAGGGCTGCATTCGCAGCCCTTTTTTATAACCTACTACCAAGATATTTACTTCGAAATAAATTCCCCTATAAATCACCAAAACGTGGTAAAACGTTAAAACGAGTATTATTCCAATTAATAAAAACGCTTAAAAAGGGGATCAACTTGCTCAATGCCTTACATCAATTAGCCAAACGCATCTATTTTGCTAGACGTTTATTTTTAGTTTTGGCGAATATTATCGCCGCTTTTTTTATATTCGCAATTACAACCAATCCAGATATTCAGGATATCTATTTACAATCAAGCGTCGCACTATTTGGTTGGTTTTTTTGTTTATACGGTATAGCAAATGGCTTTATTACTTTACCTTCATCAATAACAGGAAATGATAAATTTTTGATTAGGCTTCAAAAAAGAATAAAGCTCTCTATGGCCTTTTTATTTGCAAGCTTATTTATGGTTTGCACTCTAGGATTGGTTTACGTTAGTTACTTAACAGTAAAACTATCAGTCACAAGTCTCTGACTTTTTTAAAAATTCAACTTCACTCGTGCGTAAAGCACTCTTCCGGCTGGGTCTTGAACGTTGCCAACAAAATACTGGTTATCGGTAGTGAGCACAATATTCGGCTCATTATTAAATAAATTTCTCGCACCCAAGGTCAATACCGCATCGTAAAAAGATGTATTTATTGTATAATTATACTCAGCGTCAATAACCCAAGTTGCCTTGGCAACACCTTGAGCACTGCCCCGACGCCGTTCAACATCACTGTAATAGCGAGCTGTCACAATGCCGGATTGTACCCCTTTGTGCCACAGTAAACGGACATTAGAACGCCACTCTGCTATTGCAGTACCAATGTTGCCATTGTTGTCAGAGCCTACTCCATCAACAACAGGCCCATCTTCTTGGTCTTGTACATCATAATGGCTGACAAAAGCCCCTTGCGCTTGCAACTCAAAATCACCAAGGTTCGTTGTGGGGTATGTGTAACTCATTTTGAAATCTACACCGTCTGTGTCTATGGCTCCGCCATTGAAAAAAGGCCGTTCAACTAAACTAATAATGTTACATTAATCACGAGTAACAAGTGGACCAAAAGGGTCGGCAGAAACAATGGTTTGTGCTAAAGACGCAGCAATCAAG
>CAYUZL010000288.1:0-2587 GCA_964449725.1 uncultured Alteromonas sp.
CAATACCAATGTCTATCTCGCATTTAAGCAACTTGTCTAGGCTGTGCTGCTCCCATGTTTGCGTTAATAACCTCACATTAGGCGCTGCCGAAAGTAAATCTGGCATGAAATGAGGAAACGTTAATGAATACGCAGTATTAAGTAAGTCGATACGAAAACGCCTATCGCTTACAGCGGGATCAAAAGCACTGGGCCGAGCGAACTGATCAAATTGAGATAACAACTGCCGTAGCTGAGGCAATAGTTCTATTGCTCTGGGTGTGGGTTTTAATCCTTGGGCTGTGCGATCGAACAAGGGGTCATCAAACATATCCCGTAAACGAGCAAGGTGTTTACTGACCGCGGACTGACTTAAATTTAAACGCCGCGCAGCCAAGGTAACACTTTGTTCTTCAAATAAAGTATGTAAAACACGTAATAGTTTTAAATCTAAATCTCTCACAAACATTCCAAATTGGAATAATTAAAATAACAATAATTCATTTTTACTCATAATGCGAATGCACTACACTTGCGCGGTCTTAACAACCTTTTGATTAGTCGGAGTAAGGAATGACGGGGTCGCGCTTATTACCTTTATTAATTTTAATGGTGCTATTTAGCCCATTAGCAATTGATATTTTCTTACCTGCGTTACCCGTTATGGCAGCGTCTTTAGCTGTGTCTGTAGACACCATGAGCTGGAGCATAACCGTGTTTCTCTTAGCCTTGGGTGTCGGCCAGTTAATCAGTGGCCCACTAGCCGATAAATACGGTCGAAAACCTGTGGCCCTTGTCGGTATTGTCATTTACGGTTTATCTTCTGCACTCGTCATTTTTGCATCGACTATAGAGCTCATACTTTTCGCTCGTTTACTACAAGGGTTAGGCGCTTGTGCGATTGTTGTTGCCGCCTTTGCATGTGTTCGCGATCGCTATAACGCCATTCAAAGTGGCGTGATGTACAGCTATTTAAATGGTGCTATATGTTGTATTCCAGCGTTAGCACCTCTTTTGGGTAATGCGTTAACAACGTATTTTGGCTGGCGCAGCAACTTTGAGTTTATGGCAGGTTACGCAATTTTTGCAGGCTTAATTATTGCTTTCTCACTGAAAGAAACACAACAACGTGACACCCAAGCCACAGTTAAATTATTAGACGTAAAAGCCTATTCAACCATACTAAGTCACCCTGTTTTTCTTTTTAATGCATCGGTGGTCATGCTGGCTATGGCGGTTATCATAGCTTATGTAACATCAGCCCCTGGCTGGTTGATGGTAAATTTAGGCTTAGACCGAGCAGATTTTGTATTTTGGTTCAGCATTAATGCACTGTTTAATATTGCAGCCTGTTTGCTTGCTCCTAAAGCATTACTTAAATGGGGGCCAAGGCCAACCATTGGGTTTGGAATGCTCACACTCATATCATCTGGGCTAGTTATGGCAACACTGTTGCAATGGGAACACCCTGCGGGGTTCATGATCCCCATAATGATGAGCTCGATTGGGTTTTCTTTAATTATGGGTTCCTGTGCAGGTCAGGCTCTTGCGCCATTTGGCGACAACGCCGGCTCTGCTTCTGCGCTACTGGGTTTAGCTCAAATGAGTGGTGCGTCGGTGATTGTAGGCTTACTGCAACTAACGGGGCTTAATGCCGTGGAGCAGTTAATCATTTTAATGCTCAGCCTGTTTCCTATGTATTGTTTATACAAAAACTCGACGGTTAAACAAAAAATCACTTTTGTTGAAGAGTGAGCGCGCAAACTGTAACAGCATTAAAGCTCTTTTTTGATTCGTGGCTTATCACTCTTCAACTGCTCGTCAAAGAGAACTGTTAAAGTGGATGTCCTATTTAGGTTTCTTACCACTAAGTTTCAAAGGTTCACACCCAAAAATGTTGTTTAGCCACCGTCCTCTATCTTCTCAATCCCTTCAAGAAGTTTTTTTGCATCCCGATGCCCATAATTGGAAGCCGTTTTTAGTTCGCTTTTTACTCTGTGAATACTGTAGAAAGATGTTCCATCCGTTATAAAAGCCCTTGCTAAGAGATAGTGAATCTCACCTTTTATATCATTACCCAATTCTGAAAACCTAAGCTGTGAGAAAGTTTTTTCCATTTTGGTTATATCATCTTGCTGAATTGACTCAGAAATCGCTAACTTCAATATAAAAACTATAGCCTCGCTAAAATTTTCTTCGATCAACTTTTCGAATTTACTTTGTACCGCTCCAGCTACAGGTATCTTCTTAGCAATCATTAAACTATAAAGTTTAATGATTGCGCTTTTGTCGCCACGCTCCATTGCCATTTTTAGCAACGCTACGCCTTGATTAAAAATTTCCTCGTCATCATCTATGATATAAAACTCACCGAGAGCAACTAAGGCACTTATGTTTCCGCTAGTAGCAGAGTTAAACAAATAAGTTAATCCCGTTTCATAGTCTTTAACCACATTTATACCGTGAAGATAAATCAAGCCAAGATAATACTCAGAATTAGGAATCTCAGTCGTTGAAACACATTTTTCTAATTCAGACACATCAAACTCTTTTTTGTTAATAACTAAATCGGAGATATTATGTTTATATACAGTGCAACTCTCTATAG
>CAYUZL010000289.1:0-5160 GCA_964449725.1 uncultured Alteromonas sp.
ACCAAAATCCGTATATGAATACGTTTCTGTTCTATTTAGTAACGTTGAATTCTCCTTTGGTTCTCGAGTTCGGCTGAGTATATTGTTTACGTCATCATACTCGATAAGGGTTTTCATACCGTTTTCGACAAAAGTTGTCGATGTGCGCCTATGAATACTATCGTACTCATATTGCATGACATGATTTAATGCATTGACTTCTTTTACCATATCATTGCGATGATCAAAGAAACGCACATTACTATTTCCCTCTGCGTCTAGAATTTCAGTTCTAAACCCTGGCGCATGGAAGTAATTTAAAATAGCACCAGTAGCCTTTATTCTCCTTACTTTATGTCCCCAAATGTCATATGTATCAGTAAACTCTGCGCTATCTGGAAATAAAGGGCTAAATACTTGATTTAAACGTGTATCTTCATTGTACCCGTAACT
Organism: uncultured Alteromonas sp.; assembly: GCA_964449725.1. Classification (GTDB taxonomy): domain Bacteria; phylum Pseudomonadota; class Gammaproteobacteria; order Enterobacterales; family Alteromonadaceae; genus Alteromonas_F. Next base: position 433 of record CAYUZL010000289.1, read on the forward strand.
AAAATTTTCATCGTTTGCATTTCCAAACCCTGTAAGCATTCCACTCGTATATGTGTAATTTATTGAGCGCTCATTATCATCTGTAACTGAGCTTAATTTTTTATCGGTATATTCAAACGTCAGGCTACGTCCGAAGTTATTTTCGACTTTAGATAAAAAATCATCCGAGTATGAAAATGTTAAGACATTTTCGTTTCTGCTCGTCAAAGTAGTCGCTTTACCACTTGAATTAAATTCAATTACAGAGCCGTTCTTCATTGTTAAAATGTAGCCCGTCCCTTCGCTCCTTAGGTTATTTGGCACACCCGCTGGAGCGCCATATTCACCATTGGGCAAACGTAAATATTTGTGTACTTGTGGTCCAACAGATACTACTTGAGCGTTATCGGTATATTCATCCATTAACCATTGGTAAACAGCTGCACTTAGCCCTACGCTATTTAATAACGAAACATCAATATCCTGAATTAACTGGTCAACCACAAACATAGCGACGATAGATGCCGTTGCATCTAACGCAGTACCCTCATGCAAGGCTCTGAATACGTCTGACGTTTGGTTGATATCTATTTCATAGTTATGTCTCCATCCAGCACTATAGGAATTGGCACGGCTATCTCTTCCATTATAACTTCTCGATAGGGAAAGCTCGCTAACACCTGATCCAGTGGAGAAGTCTTGTTGATTAAATACGCCGTCGTTCGTCGCTAACCGAGTTTGGTTTGTAGATGGGTTTTCACTAAATACATCGTCATCGCTTAGTATAACTTCAGGGACTGAGGTTTCCACGTCTCCTGAATTTGACGAGAACCCGCCTTTGTATCCGCCTTCAATGATATACCCGGCAGTCAAGCTTGTATTGGTTTGCCTAAACGTAAAATATCCCACACCTTCCCATTCGTTTTCAATAAGAGAGCCATTTTCAGGTACCAATACTCTTACATTTCCAGCAATTAAAGCATCGAGTGAGCTAAGCCTAGATGTTGAATATCCCATGAGTTGACTTCTTATACTACTCCAATTGCTTTGATCTGCTTCAAGTAATCTTTCATTATTACTGTTTGCAATATCAAACAACTTAACAGTAGAAACCGCGGTATACGGTTGAGACTGCTCTATTATTCCATGTTCAAATGCACTCGCTAATAGACCGGATGCAGCAAATTTACCGTTTCTATCGTTAGTAGAAGGCGCGTTATTCCCACTTACTCCACCAGCAACATCAACATAGGGACCACCTTCTATCCCATCAACATCTCCTGTACCCGCAATTCCAACTGTGTGAAAATTATACCTAACAGTTTGAGTGATCCTCCCCGCGAAATCTGCTGCGGTGTTTTTGTTAGAAGTCCAGTTTAACCCCATGACCATTAAACTTTGATTTAACAAAGGTTCAGATGTGCTATCGAGATGCTGTAATTCTGATAACACTTTTGACTGAAACTCAGTGTGACCATTTCCTACACTCCCCCAAGCATTAACAATTGAATAAGCTCCTCCAGAACGAAGTGATTGTGTAAATGCTTGATCTGGACCGGGATTACCTTGGGGTAGACTTGGGTGATCCACCACAAAGTTGATTGGGTAAGTCTGCCCTCTAACCGTTGATACACCAGTTTGAACTTCAACTCCATCCAGGAATAACGTCGGGATTGGCTCAGATTGATCCGATGGGTAATATATTGACAAACGTTTTGTATATATTTGTCTTGAATCAAATGTTTGATCAATTCCGTTGTGCTGTATTCTTAGAGTTGTTATAAGCTCTTGAGGTATTTCTTCCCAACTCTCTTTGTATGAAGCAATATATCTATCTGCATTATCCAATTCGTCAGACAATGAAACTTTTGGCTCCCAATACCCTAAAACATCATCGACCGTCGCATTGACATTATTGTTTTTTATAGTTGAAGTCCAAGTATTTGTATAATGTGTAAGATTTTTGATTACTTCGGCATGTTTGACTAATTCGCCATCTTTTGAGTTAAGAACAAAGTCATCGTGGTCAAAATCAATTGCTGTCTTTATATCTACGTTTAAATTACTGGGAATATAGCTATTTAATTTAAAACTTGGATCTAAATAATATTGCTGTCCACCGACAGATGTCTTAACCACAATGTGATCAAATGTAATAGCGTCAAGAGACCCTGCAATTCTGTCAATTCCCAACCTACGTAATACGTCATATACACGTTGCTGATCCGTACTTAGTCCATTTGGTGTGTTGACTTTTAACCAGCCCGCAATGTCTTGGATTGAATGAGTGACGTTTACGGATTCAAAAGTAGCATTGAAACCAGAAATTTCCAGAAGAGTGACTAGAAGTTCGGCTTGATCATATGCGTTACCAGAACGGTCTAAAAATGTGCCAAGAGGCCCCTTTTTGGCACCATGAGTGTAATCAATTTCGACTTCATTTTTTACAAAATTATAAATTAATCCTGGATCATGCTTAAGGGCTGTAGCAAGAGCAATGAGATAAGGGTCTAACTCAAAATCATTAACTGTGGCACTAACAGCACTCAATTTAGCAAATGTAGAGTTATCTGTACCTACTACGGCAAACGATGATGATGATTCCGCTAATGTAGGCTTTGGACTATATGCAGGTTGATTTAGTCTAAGTTCAGTAGGTTCAGCCATATGCCAGCCATGATCTAATTCCTGGCTTAAAGCACAATTAGAGTAAATCAATACACTCAGATATATTATTGCGCTTAAATAGTAATTATCTTTTTTCTTAGGCGAGAAAACCATTATTGAACCTCCTTGTAATCAGCTTTAGTTCGATTGTCTGCTTTATCCAAAGAGTACTCGATGAGAGCTTCCCCATCTGATAAAATGCTTTTTAGCCTTACGTATTCGTCATACACGTATTCCAGCGTTTTACTTTTAAATGCCGCGACATTAACCAAGCGAGCACCTGATTTAACTAAAACATTATAATTATCTGCGTTAGAAATAGCGTTCCAACTAACAGGAAATCTAGTATTAGTATCTGACTGACTAGGTGAAAATACTCCCGTCACTTTTCCCGGGGTTTCGACATTTTTAACTAAAATAGAAAAGACTTGTGAGTCACTGAATTCTCCATCACTGACAGAAACTTCGATGTTTTCATAAAGACCTACGTCACTACTTTTCGGTGTTCCTCTTAATCTTCCACCTGTAAATCTGGAGCTAATCCATCTTGGCTTTTTTTTGAATGAAAAGACTAAAACATCATCCTCATTAGGATCTATCGCTGTTGGGAAAAACGTTAAACGTTCACCTTCAAAGATAATAATGTCATCAATGGTATTTAAAACAGGAGGTTGATTTGTGTTCTCGGTTGCTGCAAGCAACCTAAAAGAGAGTAAAAAGAAAAGAAAAGAAAAATAAATTTTCACAATATTAATCCATTAATAATTTTTTAATTCTATAGGGCGAGCTTAACTCAGATATGAGCAAAAAGAAAGATCTTCCGCTTTACAAGAAAATATAAACAAATGAGCACTCAAGGCGAGTGCTCACATAGAGATTAAGCTGGGCGCTTATCCCATTTCGCTGTGAATAGATCACGTTTCATAATTGCACCTGGTGTTTCTACAACACGAGCTGCTAGGTATGAGGCTAGTTGACATGCTTTGTCAGGCTCATTTCCTGAAACACGAGCGCCTAAGTAAACACCGTTGAACGCATCGCCTGCAGATGTTGTATCCACTACTTTTTCACTTGGAATAACGGGCAATACTTGTGTTTCGCCACCTCTAACCACGTGCACAGAATCAGAACCTTGTTTAATTACCAGTTCGTCGAATTGATATTGTGCGCAATACTCTACAACGTCATCAACTGTGTTTAAACCAAACAAATCTGCAAAGTCTTCTACGCCAGGCATTAACCAATCACTCAGTTCAAATGCGGCAATCATTGCTTGTTTGGCTTCGTCTTCACTACCCCACAATCTTGCGCGGTAATTCGGGTCAAAGATTAATGTAGTACCGCTGTCTTTCAACGTTTTTAATAACTCAAAAAACGCAGCTCTTTCACCGTTAGGTAAAATGGCAAGAGAAATACCTGAGAAGAAGAAAATATCTGCGGTTTTAAGTGATTCATTTTGCTCATCACTTAACAAACTCATCACTTCTTTCGCAGCTGCGCTGTTTCTCCAATATAAAAACGAACGCTCACCGTGTTCGTCGGTGTTAACCATGTAAATGCCCATATTGGAAACATCTGAACGGCCCATAAATGTGCTATCGACTTGTTCAGTGGCTAAGACATCGAGAAATTGGTCGCTAAGCGTATCTTTACCCACACCAGACATAAAACTAATCTCGTGCTCAGGAAACGCGCGCTTTAGGTATACACTCGAATTGTAAACATCACCTGCGAAGGCACGATTAAATTGTTCGCTACCCGCTCGAGTGAGTTCAAGCATAGCCTCACCCGCAAATACTATCTTTTTCAATGAAGAAAATCCTCTGTGCATGAATTAGTAATGGCGTGCTTACAATGACTCGTTGTGTTTTTACATGAGCGAGCACACCTTTCACCCTTATATGTTCTCATTTTTACTATGCATTGAGCAACAATAACTCGTAAATTTGCGCGTATTAAACCTAAACCAATTAAAATTCAATTGTAAAACAATAATCAAAGCAATTGGTTAACCAGGATTTCATCATCTGATGTAATTGAATTGTTGCAATTTATTTATTCAATCGTGATCATCGCCTATAC
>CAYUZL010000290.1:0-2739 GCA_964449725.1 uncultured Alteromonas sp.
CTGGTAATGTCTGGTCAGTTGTTCATTGATATAGCTAACCAAAACAATGCGACTATTTTACCTATTGATAGTGAACATAACGCTATATTTCAGTGCTTACCTCATGATTACCAATACGGAAATCTTAAAAGCTCGGGTATCAGCAGAATTTTGCTAACTGGGTCGGGTGGCCCGTTTAGAGAGCGTGATTTAGCGTCTTTTAGTTCTATTTCAGTAGAGGAGGCGTGTGACCACCCGAATTGGTCTATGGGACAGAAAATTTCTGTTGATTCTGCAACTATGATGAATAAAGGGCTAGAATTCATTGAAGCGTGTCGGCTGTTTGGTGTACAGGGCGCTGATATTGAAATAGTGCTTCACCCTCAAAGTATTATCCATTCGATGGTTCGCTATATTGACGGCTCAGTTATTGCTCAGATGGGAAATCCAGATATGCGCACGCCCATAGCTCACGGTTTAGCCTTTCCTGAGCGAATAGAAGCTGGTGTTGAGCCGTTGGATTTCATGTCCCTTTCTGCATTTACATTTTCTAAACCCTGCAAGGCGCGTTATCCTAATTTACATTTAGCGATTGAAGCTGAGCGGGAAGGGCAAAGCGCAACCACGGCGTTGAACGCAGCCAACGAAATTGCCGTCGAAGCGTTTCTTAATAAACGTATAGGGTTCACGGAAATTGAAAAAATTAATAAAGAAACCTTACATCGCATTGAACCCTCACAGGTTTACTCACTCCAAAGTGTGTTAGAACAAGATAACGGAGCAAGAATGATTGCTAGGAAAATCGTAGAAGAGATACAACAAGGTGTTTGATTTTTTTTGGAATCTAGCGTCATTCATCGTCTTATTGGGTATTCTTGTTGCGGTACATGAATGGGGACATTTCTATGTTGCCCGTAAGTGTGGTGTGTTTGTCACGCGCTTTTCTATCGGTTTTGGTAAACCGATTTGGCGTAAGCTGTCTAAAAGCGGCACCGAATATGTTATTGCGGCTATCCCGCTAGGCGGATACGTGCGAATGCTAGACGGACGTATTGATGATGTACCTTCCTCACAGTTAGACCAAACCTTTGATAATAAATCTGTTTACCAACGCATGGCGATCATTGCTGCAGGTCCCGGTATCAACTTTATTTTCGCCATTTTTGTTCTTTATTTTATGTTTTTAATTGGTGTGCAAAGCGTAAAACCTGTTGTTGGTGATATTTTGCCTGACTCCATAGCAGCCCAAGCAGAATTGCAACCTAACGAAGAAATTATTTCAATTAACAATCACAATATTAAAGATTGGAATAGCGTCAATTTGGAATTGGTCGCGTCTATTGGAGATGACCATCTATTAGTTCAAACCACAAGGAAAGAGTACCAATTAAATCTACAGAATTGGAACTTTGACCCAGAAAAAGACTCTTCATTGAGAAGCTTAGGAATTGTGCCATACAGCCCTAAAGCACATACTGAAATTGCACAGGTCGCACCTGATAGTCCTGCCGCAAAAGCAGGTATCCTACAAGGTGACGTTTTAATTGCGCTAAATGATGATAAGATAGCGCGCTGGCAAGATTGGGTCACGGCGCTATCGGCAAAGCCAGGTGAAACGATTACTGTATTATTGCAACGAGATGGGCGATTAAATACGCTTTCCGTTACATTAGACAGTATAGAAGTGTCATCGGGTGTTAGAGGTTATTTAGGCGTTGGTCCTAAAACAGACCCTTGGCCAGAAGACATGCTGTTTACTGATCGCTATGGCATAATTGATTCGGCTGGTGCAGCCATTTTGAAAACATGGCGTTTAATGACCTTTAGCCTTGATATGATAGGTAAGGTTATTTTGGGTGATGTATCGGTTAAAAACTTAAGTGGACCAATTTCCATTGCGCAAGGGGCCGGAACAAGTGCTGATTTTGGTTTGGTGTATTTTCTCGGGTTTATGGCATTAATTAGTGTCAATTTGGGAATCGTTAATTTGTTGCCTTTACCCATGTTAGATGGGGGGCATTTGATGTATTTTATTGTTGAGTGGATACGAGGTAGGCCTGTGTCTGATGAAGTTCAAGAAATAGGCTTTCGTATTGGTGCCGCCATCTTGTTTACATTGATGGGTATCGCCATATTCAACGATATAGCAAGGTTGTCGTAACGTAGGCAAAATGAAACTCGCGCTTATAGCAAACGCGTCCAGGAAGAAAAAAAATAAATGAAGTTAAAATTAACAGCAGCAATCGGACTTTTGCTTTCAACGAACGTCTTTGCACAATCTAGCGATAACCCATACGATTTTAAAGTTGAAGATATCCGTGTTGAAGGTTTGCAACGGGTTGCGTTAGGTGCTGCACTCACGTTTATCCCTGTACAAATTGGCGATGAGTTAAATGCTTTTAGAACCACACAATTAATTCGTTCTTTATACTCTTCCACGCACTTTGAGAATATCCAAGTAGTGCGAGATGGAAATACCTTGATTATTCGGGTTCAAGAACGTCCTACTATCAGTAACATTGTGTTTGAAGACAATGACGATATTGAAGATGAGCAGCTTCAAGAAAGCCTAGATGGTAACAATATCAAAATAGGTGAGCCTCTTGATAAAACCGTTCTGACTTCAATCGAAAACGGACTTAAAGACTTTTTTTACAGCATTGGTAAATACAACGCCAATGTTACCGCAATTGTAACGCCACTACCTCGAAATAGGGTTGACCTTAAACTTCTTTTTGAAGAAGGTGATGCGGCTAAAAT
>CAYUZL010000291.1:0-2629 GCA_964449725.1 uncultured Alteromonas sp.
CAATAGTAATTTGGTGCTCTTGCATCACTTCTAAAAGTGCAGATTGAGTTTTAGCTGGTGCACGATTTATTTCATCTGCCAATAACAGGTGTGTAAATGCCGGCCCTTTACGCAATATAAATTGCCCACTTGATACATCTAACATGGAGTGCCCAGTAACATCTGCAGGCATTAAATCTGGAGTAAACTGTACACGCTTAAAACTCAAGTCAACACTTTGAGCCAATGCACGTATCAACAGAGTTTTCCCTAATCCTGGAACCCCTTCAATTAAAACATGTCCTCCTGCAATAAACGCAATAATCACATGGTTTAGTACATCGTCTTGCCCAATTAAAACTTGGCTCACATTGTTTTGTAATATGGCAATTTTTTGTTTGGACTGTTCTAAAGTTTGTTCATCTAACATGTCACTCATAACATCTTCCTGAGTTGTTGTAGTTCTTTCATTCGTTGACTAAATTGGCTTTGGTTTAATTCACTCTGGTCATACATAATGGAATGAATGACGTCCTTCGGCCAACCTGAAAGCTCCTCTAATAACTGTACTATTTTTTGTTCATCTGCATAGGTTAAACTAGGCCACTTTACCAACACATTGTGCATAATTAGGCTTCGAACAGTTGAAAGCATATTCCCTTGTTTGCCCTGCTTCCAATAGTAATCACCAGCGACTCGAATATGTTCAGAAAAACGCAAACTATTAGCGCTCTGACCATGTGAGATACTTCCAAATCTTATGCCTGCATACCAGATCGATAGAAAGATCAATACAACTAAAGACACTACAAAAAGTGGCGCATGGGAATACAATAATGTAAACCAATGAGGCAGCTCTTGGGGATCAAAGAAATAAACAGTATCTGAGTTTTCAAGCAGTCCAAGTAGTAATATTGCATTATCATCGTCGGCAAGTTGCCAATTGTTCCATATCTCTACTTCTGTCATTAGGGTAATTAAACCGTCCCCTCTTTTAAGTTGAAGAAAGGTATATCCACCATCATTCCTCACTGAATAAAATGGTTCAATATCATCGGCAATAGAAATAAAGTAACCAGCTTCTAAATTAACTTTTATTGGATTCCCATCAGGGTCCTTCATTGAACTCGGCTTCTGTTCGAACTCGTCATCAGTTCTCCACTCAGCTCCAACATTCAACTTTTGGGTGATTGCATTTGCACGATGAGAGTCTTCTGAGTCGGTTATATTGACGGACAAAATTAAAAATCCCCCCTCTTCTACCCAATCAAGCAACTCACTTGCAACTGCTTCAGACACAGCAGCTTCTGCATCAGTTAAAATTACAGTGTCAGATAGACTAGGAACGATCCCGGTATTTGAATTTGAAAACAAACGTCTATAGTCGTCCTCAAAGCTGCTTTTAACTCCACTTTTTTCAAGTAATCGTTGACTAGCTAAAAAGGGCTTCTGTCTTGCCTCTCTTGTTTCCTCGACGATCTTTTCTTCTTCATAAGACTCAAGGTTCATAACAATGTACACACCAGCAATCAATGCCAGGCATAAAAGTAATATGTAGGTAATATTACGATTGTTCATGATGTAGCCTTCGCTTCAACGTTAACAAGCAGTACTTTCCATCGCGCAACGAGCTGCACCATGACTTCACTGTTTGGCCAAACATGGGCCCAAGCCAAATCAATCCAAAGATGAATTAAATCGCGCATAAACTCATAGCTTTGCTCTTCAGCATTAAGCTCTATACTGCGCAGGCATTCTAATTCTGTCATAGACACAGTCAGTACTAATTCATGTTTATCCCGTAAATGAGTTAGGCTACTAACCAGCAGCAGAGATAGAGCCTGCCTATAGGCTTGTTGTGCTAGTAAATGTTCGAGAGCATCAGGTATATCGTCAGGCAAACTATTTGGCGACGTGAAGTTTCTACTAAAGGCTGGTAAGTCAAGGTTGTCAGCCTTCTGATTCAAAGTGAAAGTGATATTTAACAACGATTTGAGGTGACGTCGATTGAACCATAGCACCGCGAGCAGTACACCAATAAATAGCCCCCATAAAATAACTTCAGCAAATGTAGCAATAGCGCCAAAAAAGGCTAAAACTCCGCTGTAATCTCTCGCTTCCTCTTCCTCTGTTTCGTTATCATCCCATTGCCATCCATCCCAGTTCCATCCGCTCCATGCCCCCTCCTTCCAACGCCACGATTTTGACATTTCAGTGTTAGTAAAAGGAGGCTCAGAGAGGATCTCATTTACACTCATCTTTATATCTTCGTGCTTTTGTAGCGTTTCCGCTGAAGCAGCTGTTTGTGTATCAACTGCCAAAGCACTCTCGTCCGTTTGCTGAGATGAAGCTTGAGCAAAAACGTTTGAAGGCGAGATCATCGAGTACGATAAAAGTCCTACAAACAAAGCCGCGCCAATAGAACCTTTAGCAAACCAACGATTACGTATTTTTTTTAAGCCTAGTTCAATATCCCAGCCTTCTAAAATAATACGGCGATTGAGATAAGCAGCAAAGCTTCCCCCAATGTATAGAGGCGCAACAATCAGCATTGCTACATACCAGCATGCGTTATATAAAATAAATAAAAAATCATTTTCAAAGTCATCCGATAAGCTCCATTGATACCCCTCAGGCATCAACATATTTA
>CAYUZL010000292.1:0-6535 GCA_964449725.1 uncultured Alteromonas sp.
TAGTATGAATATTCCTTTGAATGCAGGTATTAAAGGAGGGGAATATCGCTCGCTGTTGTCTCCGTGGTTTGATGCGTTACATACATTTAAACCCGAAATGGTGTTCATCTCTGCGGGGTTTGATGCACATAGAGAAGACGAACTTGCTCACGTCATGCTAACCGAAGCCGATTTTGAATGGATCACCTTGCAAATCAAAGCCATTGCAGATGAACACTGTAACGGCCATATTGTATCAATGCTAGAAGGGGGTTATGCACTCAGTGCATTGGGCCGCAGCGTTGTAGCTCACTTAAAAGCCTTACTTTAAGACTGACACACTTGGGTTGCACACCAATTGATAACTTTGTTCTAGCCACCGCTCTTTTTGTTTAAGCGAGCACTCCATGGGTAACTGAGCATAGCCTAACAGCCTGCGCATAATTTCGGTACCAGCAAACATCAATGCAAAATCTTGATGGACGGAATGTTGGGGTTTATAACCATTTAAAAGCTCATCAATCACCTGACCGTTTTGCCCACTTAAAACCATATGAGCAAGAAGGTTACCAAAATCGAATTCCACAGCCCCTGTAAAACAAAACTCAGGGTCGATTACGGCAATTCCTGAACCGCCTTTCAGCCAGCTACCGGGATAGTAATCCCCGTGTAACAAGTAATCACCAGTTTTTAAATATTCTTGCCCTAATTCATAAGCAAGTTGCTTATATTTTTTATCGGTAATCAGTGACTGTGCCGATTGAGCCAGCCCCTGTGTTATATCATTTAAATCAAGCCCATTGTCTTGTTGTAATGGGATATCAAAGATATGCGCATGATTGAGCTCGCGCATACCCATATTATCAATAGGTGACTCAGGCTTTTGCTTGTGAATACCGTTTAAAATGCTAACAATGTAATTCGAGTCTTTGCTAGAAAGCGGTTCTCCGCTGTATAAACTTACGAAGTCTGTCGCTCTGCCTAAATCTTCTAGTAAGATAATATGCTTACTATTATCCGTATTAAGTAAAGAAGGAAAGTAATTACTTACATCAATGTCAGCATTTACCAGTTCATAAAATACTGACTCAACTCCCACACGTTGTTGCGGAGCGGCAATAGTAGGAAACTTTGCACAAAATGGCGGGGCTTGTTTAATAATAATGGAAGGGTGATCGTCGAATAATAACCGATAGGTGTAATTCATGTTGCCTTCACCTGCACTTTCCACAGCAACAATTGGCGATGCAATGTCTAGTAATTGGGTATTCAGGTACGACTGAAAATCGTCTATGGTAAATTCGTTTATGTACATTAAATGGGCTCTCGTTTATTACTTTAACTTAGACGTTTGGCTTTTATCTTCACTTTTAATTTCATAGTGAGTATTCAACTCTAAGCCTTGTTCGTAACGCTTATTCATAGATTCATCTGAACTTTTTAAATAATATTGCCACTTTAATTTTTGGTTTAGCATGGCCTGTTTATACAAATTATTTGAGACAAATCGCACCGCTGACGTCACACTAAGATAACCCAATCGCTTTGCTTTGCCTTCCTTTCTTAAGCGTAAACACAAATCCGTGTCTTCAAAAATATCCACATCAGGCACTAAACCTACTTTTTCTAAAAGGCTTTTTTGGGCAAAAATACAATGGTCCAAATAGTAAATATGACGCAAACCACCACGAATAAAATTGGAATACCAAGAGGTAAAAGTAAGTAAAGGATGACTCACATCAAACTTATGGGTAAAGGCCCCCCATTGCACTGAATCACCTTGCTTGATGAGAGCGTTAATACCATCTATGTCCACAACACTTCTGGGATGATTAAGTAAGACCATATCAAAAAGCGCAGCTTTTATTCCTTCGTTCTGACGGCCCGCCCTTGAGCGAATATCAGTTTGAATTAGTCGCGCATTGAAACTTTGTATCACTGCCACTGTGTCATCTTGGCTACCGCCATCAACACAAATAATTTCGCAGTTTTTTAATGGCGAATACGCTTCAAGGATCTTCTTCAAATATCCCGTTTTCGATTCATCCAATGTAGGGATAACAATACTCAACATATATTTCAGACTCTAAAACTACGTGTGTCAAATACACAACATTAAATATCTTGTGTGTATCAGTGTACCTTGAGTAACTCAAAATAAAAAACGCCCCACAAGTGTGAGGCGTTTTTAGTATCTAAAAAGTGACTAAATTGATTTAAAACTTAGCACGAACACCCAAAGTGAATCCACGTCCTGGTAATGGCGCGTCATCAACTAAAAACGAGCTGTGTACACGCGCTTCTTCGTCAGTAAGGTTAGTTCCTCTTGCAAAGAATACCCAATCGATTTGCTCTGTTGGTAACGTATAGTTAACCCCTAATTCTAGTAAGGTATAACCGTCTGTTTCCGTTTCAAAGTCAGCAACGTCATCTTGGTCATCATACCAAGTTACACCAAGGTCACCTTTCCAGCCATTATAGTCAAAGGCAATTTCACCACCAATACGCAATGGTGGGATACGAGGTAAATCACCACTGTCAACTTCTGCACGGATATAATCACTAAACGCAGATACATCCCAAACCTTATTTACTTGATAATGAACTTCAGCTTCAAAACCATACAAATCAGCATCTTCTTGACGGAAGTTTAGTAAAGGTAGCTCACCGTCTTCAAGTGCAAAACCTGTATCCACTTGATAAATGTAATCGTCAATTTGATTGTAGAAAGCAGAAATAGTGAAGCCCCAATCTCCCGAGAACTTACGCACGCTAACATCAATATTGGTTGAGACTTCTTCTTCAATGCCAGTGTCACTGAAGATGATACCGCCTTCTTCATTCACGCTATAGAACAAACCCAAATCGAAAGTTTGAGTACTAACGTGCTCACCTGCTGAATACAACTCTTGCTGTGTTGGAGCTCGCTCTGAACGAGCGATATTGACAGCAAGCGAATAGCCTTCAGTGTACTGCCAGTTATAACCAGCCGATAACGACAAACTAGTAAAATCTAAGTCATCAAAAACGACTGTAGTGACATCTGTAGGTTGATTAGCAATTTCCACATCAAATGCCTCAGCCGACAAATCATTCGTTTCAACTCTCGCACCTAACTCTACAGTTAAGTTGTCGAAACGTTTTTGCTGCACTACAAATAGTGCCAACATATCGGTTTCGCTTGGAGGTGTGAATGCTTCTTCACCCAAAGCTTCAAACTCTACACCCGCGTAATGAAAACCAAACACCCCATGCCAACCTGCAATACTTTCGTTTGCCGCAGTTAATCGTAATTCAGTAGTTTCGTTGGCAAACAAGGTGCCGACTTCATCGCCTTCTAATTCAACATGTTCGTAATCTGTGTAACCTGCAGCCAATTTAATGCTGTTAACACCTTTAAACGGACTAAGTAATTCCCCAGCAATTTGGTAACGAGTGTTATCTACATCTAAGACGACTCTTTCTTCTTCTTCCTCTTCCTCTTCTTCATGGCCGTCTTCTTCCTCTTCCTCTTCTTCTTCGTGATGGCCTGCACCAGGAATACCGTATAAATTATCAAGTTGTTGAATTGAGAAACCTAAATAACCTTTTTCACCAACATAAGACAAGCCTAAGGTTACACTTTGGTTGTCAATAAAGCTGTTTTCTAGCGTTCCAGGCTCTTCCCCTTCATCAGGTTCACGTTCCGCAAACCCAGGAATTTCAATATCATTGGTTTGACGATCAAACGCATCTAAGTGAAATGCCCATTGACCCGCACTAGTATTTAAATCAACTTTAGCGAATTTTTCATCAGACGCTGTTTCATGACGCAGTTCAGCTTGCCCTTCTAGCCCGATAGGTAATTCAGATGGAATACGGTTATCAACGACATTGATAACACCACCAATGGCGCCGCTACCATATTGCAAGGTTGCTGGACCGCGAAGTACTTCAATTTGTTTTGCTGTCGAAACATCAGTTCCAACATTGTGGTCAACACCTACAACAGAGGCATCTGATACATCTAAACTATTTTGTGTAATTTTAACTCTTGGGCCATCGTTACCACGAATGATTGGGCGTGCTGCCACGGGACCAAAATAACTACTATTAATACCAGGTAGTTTTTTTAATGTTTCGCCTAACGTCGGAGCTTGGGCATCTCTAAGCGCTTCACCAGCCAAAACACTGACAGGCATAACGGAATCAAGAACAGAATTGTTTAACGCATTTGCAGTGATAACAATATTTTCAATAGAAGATGGACTTAGCGCAAAATCAGCAGTAATCGCGCCTGATGCATTGTCAATTTCTCTGTCGCCATGTACATATGACGGAGAGTAAATATGTAGATGAACGTGACCATCGCTAACTTGATCGAAACTGTAACGTCCTTTTTCGTCAGTAGCTGACTTTGCACTACTACCTAAAACAGATACAACCGCACCCTCAATAGGCTGGCCCGCAGTATCTTTTACTACACCGGATACACTTGCTGCTAGCGCACTGCTTGACAACAATGGCAGCAACATCAATGTTGCAATCTTTTTTAACTTATTCATATATGGTCTTAATTCTAATATTGAGAGAAATTTATCACGCTGGTGATGATATGTTATAACATTTTTCAAAACCAACCAAGAGTGATGTTATAACATTTTTAATTTAAGGCCTTATGAACAAGCTGGTTTTACTAATAACCAAGATGAATCGTATTAATTTCAATCATCAGCTTGATAATTGGCTATGCAACGCTTTACGGTATGCTTCTATTGCAGGAAAAACCGCAGAAAAAATGGCCGATAACAAAACGAGAAGAAGTAAAATTAACTGTTCCTGCGACATTAGGTTAGTAGACAAAAACAAACCATAAGTCTGACTTAGCCAATCAGATAACCCTACTAGTGCTCCACTCACAAGTACAAATGCACTGACGCTCGCTAGAAGCACAATAAACACGGCTTCACTCAGAATTAGCAACAAGACAAAACGTGGAGACGCACCCAATATACGCATAACTGCTATTTCTACAGACCGTTCATTCATACTTGCCAATAACATGGTGGTTAAGCCAAATAGAGACGCCAGCAATACAAGGGCACTAATAAACTGAAGAAGTTTTTCCATGCTTGCCATCAATTGCCAAAGTTGGTTTAACGCAACGCCAGGCAACACTGCCATTAGTCTGTCGTTTTTATACTGATTGACTTGTCGCTGTAAAGTGAACGTTGCTAATTTGCTCTTTAACCCGACTAATACACCGGTTATATTCGTAGGCTCAAGTTCGCTGTAGTTTTGACTCGTTATAATTCCGTCTAATGCACGTGGAGCAATGTGTATGGCTTCAATAGCCTGCAAGCTCACATGTAACGTTCTATCTACCGGTGTACCTGTCGGCTTAAGGATCCCAGTTACATGAAACGGAGAGTGGTCATGTTTGTGAAAACTGGTATTGCCTATTCCATGAGAAACAACAATGTCATCGCCTAACCGATAACCTAAGCTCTCTGCAACTTCGGCCCCCAGAACAACATCAAACAAGGTACTGAACTTATTCCCTTTAGCAAATGCAATATTTTGTTTATTGCCATATTTGAAATGGTCAAAATAGTCGTTTGTTGTACCTAGCACCCGAAAACCTTTATGAGAATCACCTAAAGACAGGGGAATAGTCCATGCCACTGAACGGTGTTTTTGCAGCATAAGTAAGCTGTCGTATTGAATGTTGTTGGTTGGATTTCCCATCCTAAATACAGAGTAAAGTAACAAATTCAATTCGCCAGTAGGTGCCCCCACAATAAGGTCTGTGCCTGAAATAGTGCGGTTAAAACTTTCTTTTATTTGCGACCGTAAGTGTTCTACCGAAACCAGTAAACTAATACTCACTAACAAGGATAAAAAGGTCAGTAAAACGGTTTTTTTACGACTAACAACACTTTTCCATACCAATTTTTTTAACATAACATCTCTCTAACACACTGTTCTGCTTATGGTATTTAAAAGTTCAGAAGCATGAATTCAAATGACAAAACCAAACTATACGGATTGTATAACCAAGTTTCAAAGGCTACTGGCTATATCTGTATTGTATACATACAGTCACTAATCTCTCTTTTTTGAACTAAAAATTCTACTTTCTCTGTCTTTAAACTCTAGGAGGTTTAATGCATAGGGCATAACCTCAATAATGTAGAGATACCCATTCATGTTTAAATCAGTCTTAGTTGTATTAAGCCTTGCACTATTTTCATCAAACGTATTCGCCGACAAGGCTTCGGACAAATTAGCTATAGAAGCTGCCGTTAATGATTACTTTCAAGGCCAAGGTGAAGCCAGTAAAGATCGCTTGTTCCGCGCATTTGCTGCGGAAAATGCCACTATGGTTGGGGTTGTAAAAGATGAGCAAGGCAAAGACGTTGTAAAATCGTGGAAAGACATGACCAGTGTGTTGAACCATTGGTCTTCAAATGAAAACCCAGCCGGTGGCGATCTTGACGGTGAGATCATCAGCCTAAATGTTGTGGATGATCGCTTAGCTGTGGTGCTATTTCGGTCAACAACTCGCTTTTATGAT
>CAYUZL010000293.1:0-4561 GCA_964449725.1 uncultured Alteromonas sp.
TTTCCCACCTATGCTGAGCTATTAGAATTAGAACTCACTGATTATAAACAGTTGAATGGCTTTCTAAGCACCTGTTCATCTTGGAAACAAAAACACTGGCATTGGGATAAATACTATTTGCTTTATATTGGCCGAAACAAATCCGCCAATACCTACATACGTTTTCGCAATGATATTGAAAAGTTTCTGCTTTGGATTTTTCTTATTGAAGATACCCCCATAGATGATTTACGAAAATCAGATGTGCTGCGTTACATCGATTTCTGCGTTGAGCCACCCGTTAATTGGATTAGCCATACATTGCACGATCGTTTTGGTTTAGAAAATGGCTTTTTTGTTTCTAATGAAAACTGGACGCCTTTTCGTTTAAGCGCGCCCAAACATGATAAAAATAGAAAATTGGACGCCAAACATTACCGTCCGTCGTTACAAACCCTTGAATCGACATTTGTTGCCTTGAGTTCTTTTTACCGACATTTAGTTGATGAAGAAATTTGTTTTGGTAATCCCATTCCATTGGCTAAACGGGACTGTAAGCACTTAATAAAAGACAGCCAAGTTAAATCGATAAGCCGTTTAACAGAATCTCAGTGGCAATATTTGTTAGATACAGCCGTTGCGCTAGCTGACGACGATAGCGTATATGAACGAAGTTTATTTGTAATCGCCACAATGAAAACGCTATTTTTAAGGCTTTCTGAAATGTCAGAACGCCCAGATTGGACTCCTTTGATGTCTCATTTTTGGACCGATGAAGACAACAATTGGTGGTTTAAAGCCTATGGAAAAGGCAAAAAAATACGTGATATCACTGTACCTAGCGGTTATTTGCCTTTCCTTATTCGTTATCGGCAATGGCGTGGTTTAGCTGATTTACCGTCTAGAGGCGAACAAACCTTGTTAGTGGAAAAAATACGTGGACGCGGCGGTTTAACCGCGAGGCAAATATCTCGGCTTATTCAAAGTGTATTTGATGCTGCATTTGAAACTATGAAAGCTGATGTTGGGGCTGAACAAGCGCAAAAATTAAGAGAGGCAACAACTCATTATTTACGTCACACTGGCGCAAGTATGGAAATTGAACGCAACCGCCCTTTAAAAGATTTATCTGAAGATTTAGGCCATGCCAGCAGCGCAACTACTGATACTGTTTACGTACAAGTGGAGCGTAAACGCAGAGCGTCGTCTGGTAAAGGCCGTAAAGTTGAATGAGTTACACTTGCCTTGATTCAGAGAATTGGAACTTACTACGGATATTCATAATAGGTTGCTCTATACAGCGATAAAGTACTTCTGATGCTATACAAGATAAGACAAACGCAGCGAATAAATACACCATAAAGTGCTGGTCGCTAATAAACCTTTTACAAACTACAAGGGCGTCTGGGTGTAAAAGGTAAATCGCATAAGATCGGGTTGATACATAATAAATAGCGGTATTAATAGGCTTGGAAAAAGAAACATGTATTTTATTAGCATTTAAAATAAACGTGCCAAATAGAACCGCTAAAAATAATTTACTCGGATCTGAAATCAGTGAATTTGGATACCATCTGAAATAATAGAAACTTAAATAAATGCACAAGCTAACAATGGCTAAAGGCCCAGAAATACGCAGTAAACGTTGCCAAAATGTGGGGTAACTAAAACAAATATTGGCTAATAATACCCCCATTACACAGCAATCCCATCGTACATGTGTTTCTTTTAATGTTGTGTAAAGTTCTAGTTCTCTAAAAAGCGTTGGTAGCAATAACAAACTAACCAGTACTGCAGTTCGAAAATGCTTATTAGTTTTGGTTAACAAAGCGATACAAGGAGCGATAAATAAATAAAATTGCTCTTCAACAGACAAAGACCAACTCACAGTAAATAGAGTTAGAGGGTGCTGATAATTTTGTATAAAAAAGAAATGTTCAGTGGGAAAAACTACGTTACTTTTGGTTAGGTATTGTTGTGCAACCGTAAATAAAAGCACTGCATAATAGGCAGGAAGCGTTCGCATCCATCGTCTTGCCCAGAATCTTTTAATATCTATATTGTTAAATTTTCCGAGCTCTTTAAATAGCTGATAACCAATTAACCATCCAAACAAAACAAAAAATAAATCAACGCCAGTGCCACCAAATTGTAACGGCGATAGTGATTTAGGTGAGCCATAGCTTAATACTGTGTGACCAGTAAAAACCATCAAAATTGCAAGCGCACGAAGTAAATCCAATGAAACGTTTCTAGATACCATATAGAAAATGACTCAAATTTAGTTGTGTAAAATAAACGTTATGATTTCATTGATTCTAAAGCATGATCAAAAAAGTCGTTATCATTAACAGCTTTACTGATCATCATGGCACCTTCAAGTAAAGATACGGTATGAACCGCTTTAATTAATGCTTCTTGAGGGCTTAGCTGATCTTGTAAACTATGGGCTGATTTTAACCATTCTAAATTTCGTTCAAAGAACACTTTGGTTTCTCTTTTTACCTTTTCCGGTAAAGAATCAGTTTCAGCACCCAAAAGGCCACACAAGCACATTTTTTCATCGTTAATTAATGCTTGTCTGAAAAGACTCGCATACAAAGCTATTGGATCTTCGCCATTTTTAAGTAAGGTTTTGGGATCGCCCAAAGCACCAAGAAAAGTGTCGGTATATTGTTTCGCAAGCTCCGCACCAAGATCTGCTTTGGTAGGAAAATGATAATGTACACTCGCACTTTTAATACCTACTTCTGCCGCAAGCTCCCTAAAGCTAAAGTTACTATAGCCCCCCTGCCTTACTTTGCTTTCAGCTGCTTTCAACAGTGCTTGTTTCTTGGTCATGATCCCTTCTCGATCTTATATCTATGAATAACAAAATAACTCTAATTAGATTCTACCAAATTTTAACTATAAAATACGCCGAACAAAACCTATCTTCTAGTAGGTACCTGATTATAGACTAGACTATAATCAAAAAGCGAGACCGAGGAGTAAAATGTGCAAAAAATTGACGTTATTATAATAGGCGCTGGGTTATCTGGGCTATATAGCGCAATGCTTTTAAAACAGAACAAGATTCCCTACTTGCTGCTAGACGCCAAAAGTAGCGTTGGAGGAAGAATTACTTCAACCACAGAAAGCTGTGAATCTGAGGTTGGTTTTGATTTAGGCCCAACCTGGATATTTCCTCATCATCAAAAAATTCAGCATTTTACTAACGATATTGGCATAGCGCTATTTCAACAATACATTCAGGGTGAAGCCTTATTTCAACGGCAAAATAGTATTAACCCTGAGCGGTTTTCAGGTGCTGGCGGAATGGCTTTGCTTCGAGTTAAAGGAGGTATGTCTACTGTTGTAACTAAGTTACTCGAACAGATTGATAAAGATTATCTACGAACTAATCATAAGGTGTTTGGATTAAAACAACTAAATGACAAGTGGCAGGTATCTGTTAACAATAATGGTCAAGAATATACTTATGAGTCTACGCATATTATTCTTGCACTACCTCCTCGTATGATAAATCGTCATCTAAGCGTTGATAAATGGGCTTCTGATCAGCTAGTTGCAGAGCTTAATAATTCACAAACATGGATGTCTGCTCAAGCCAAGTTTGTGGTGTCTTACAAAAAGCCATTCTGGCGAGAAAACGGCCTTTCAGGACAAGCATTTAGTCAAGTTGGGCCTTTAGTAGAAATGCACGATGCCTCGCTTCAAGAGCATGGCGATTATGCCTTATTTGGGTTTATTGGATTAGATGCGCAACAACGAAAGCACTATTCAGAAGACCAATTAAAAGCCGCTTGTGTGCAACAGCTGTGCTTTTTTTATGGCGATATTGCAAAAGACTATCAAGATTGTGAAATCAAAGACTGGGCGAAAGATCAGTTTGTTGCTTCACCGCTTGATTGTACCGAGCCATCTAAGCATCCGAGTTTTAACACAGCCAAATATTCAACGAACATGAAAAAGCAATACCTGTATTTTGCGAGTAGCGAATTTTCAACGTCTGAGCCAGGTTATTTAGAAGGTGCAATTGAGGCGGCTGAATCAGCAATATCGCTGTTACTTGATAATCTTTAATGCAAGCCTACCTATCGATAGGATTGCTTTGTTTTATTCAATGACGTATGCTTAATAAATAACGGCTTTCATTGAAAGTCTGTTGACTATGGATAAACAACGGGATAATTATGAAAATTGCAGCTGATTTTGAAAAACGAGAAGTGGTACACAGCGAAACTATGCCTTGGATCCCTTCACCTATGGCTGGTGTTGATCGCCGTCCTCTCGATCGCGTTGGTGCAGAAGTCGCTCGTGCAACTACTATTGTGCGTTATGCGCCAGGTAGTCACTTTTCACCTCACGTTCACACTGGTGGAGAAGAGTTCATTGTATTGGAAGGTGTGTTTCAAGATGAGCACGGTGATTTTCCTAAAGGCTCATATGTTCGAAACCCTCCCCAATCGAGTCATAAACCTGGCTCAGATAAGGGCTGCGTTATTTTTGTAAAACTATGGCAATACCAACCCGAAGACAGAATCCACGTCAAATTGAGAATGGATGCCATGGGCACTGT
>CAYUZL010000294.1:0-3182 GCA_964449725.1 uncultured Alteromonas sp.
AATCGACTCTTTCTCATTAAACCATCCTAAGATAAACTCGTTATCTAGGACAGCCCCATTTTTTATATTCAAATAGATGCACGGTGATCACTGTGTTGTTTTTTCTCGAGATAAATATTCCCCTATATTTAAATTCTCTAAACTGGTTATACGCCGATGAATAAAATTTCCATGTTAGTGAGTGTTTATAATGTTCAAGAATATGTTGTTGAGTTAGTAAATAGTTTGCTAATAAAAATTGGTATTCCCCAATGATTTTCTTATTTAATTTGATCGAAGTGATTGTAGATAAAATCAAGTGTCTGTATCAGTGGTCGGGCGTTATGTGCGATCTAAATTACAGCAAAGCAGTAAACTCAGGCCTTAGCACATAGCTAAGATTACAGATAAAGGTCTACCCGTTAAATATTGTTATTTAGTGTTTTAATCTACAGCTAAATTACAAATGGTTTTTTTAAATTATTAGTTTGAAGTTAACCTTATTGTAAATAATCGTAATTATTGTATATTAAATGTACTACCCCCTAGGCTAAAGGCAGCCGACAAATGTGATTTTTAGAATTTGTCATTGTTGCCGTGCTCGACGTTATTGATTGATCTGTTAATAGCGTAATTTAGTCATTCACAATAGTGTGGTAGTTATGAAGTTTAGAAATACACTTTTCCTTTTCTGTGTGTTCATCAGCACAGTGTCAGCTCCATTGAGTGCAAAAAACACTCAAGACTTTGAATCACTTTTTCCAATAATTTTATTGCTTCTGACTGAAGAGATTGAAGAGTCAGGCCCAGTTCCTATTGTTCCTGAAGGGGCTGATAGCGACTTTAGCGATTTTTCGACTTGGAGTTTTAGTTCTACAAATCAGCCGGAGATTGCTTTTGCCTTCGACAATGATCTTAGTACACGCTGGACAACAGATACACCGCAAGTACCTGGGCAGTTTATTGAAATTAACTTTAATACTTTAAAAACCTTCAATAATATTGCTTTTAAACTCCACAATAACGCTCAAGATTTCCCCCGGCAATATGATGTCCTTATTTCAAATGATGGTGAGAAATGGGAAAAAATTGCAAGTCATTATGCAGTCTTAGAAAACGACGTCGAAATTGTTTTACCTGTCCAAAGTGCTCAATATCTACGTGTTGAACAGAATGGTCGTGCTGATCAGTTTTGGTCAATTCATGAGTTTGTCATTTCATTAGACCAGCAGTTTCCATTAGATAATTCAATACATGTTCCAGCTGTAACAGCTAGTGAAGTCGTTGAGGTGAATCGTTTTTTAAATCAAGCCACTTTTGGTGCGACTCAAGATAGTGTTTACGATCTCATTAACGATGCAGGGTCTTATGAGCTCTGGATTGATAACCAAATTGGGGTGACCGCGAGTGATAATTACCTCAACTCAATGATTGAAATGTACCCTCAGTCTGATTATGTTCGTAATATTGATAGTTTTGTGGATCAATGGTTTGTTAATGTAGTTGAAGCGCCTGACCAGCTACGCCAAAGGGTTGCGTGGGCTTTATCCCAAATTTTTGTTTTGTCGTCTAGAAGTAGCAGTTTATTTCGTCGACCGTTTGGAGTTGCGGACTATTACGACCTATTGGTTCGACAATCGTTTGGTAATTATCGTGACCTTTTAGAAGCAATCGCTCTTCATCCAGCAATGGGGGAGTATTTATCAATAGCTGGAAATCGACGAGAAAATGATATTGGCACGATTTCTCCAGATGAAAATTTTGCGCGTGAAATCATGCAGTTATTTAGTATTGGTTTATTTCAGCTAAACCTTGATGGTTCCTATGTTTTGGATGACCTTGGTAATACGATTGAAACTTATGATACAGGTACTGTTCAAGGATTTGCTCGTGTTTTTACAGGGTGGAATTACCAATGCCAACAATCGAATTTAGGCTGTACATTCAACTCTGTGCGTGTAGAAGAGGAGCCAGCATCAGAGTTTAATCAAGTTTCACAAATGGTGATGTACTCGGCTGAACATGAAACAGGAGTTAAGCAACTATTAGAATACCCTGGCGCTTTAGTTACTGTTATTCCAGAGGGGCAATCTGGCGAAGAAGACTTGCAAATGGCACTTGATAATATTTTTTATCACCCTAATGTTGGCCCGTTTCTATCCAAGCAACTGATAAAGAAAATGACTTCGAGTAATCCGTCTTCTGGTTATGTGGAGCGAGTGGCAAGTGTTTTTAATGATGATGGTACAGGTGTTAGAGGTAACTTAGGCGCTGTTGTGAGGGCAATTCTTTTGGATGATGAAGCAAGAGAAGGAGTCAATCAAAGCAACATTAAAACGGTTAGTAAAACTAAAGAGCCGATCATGCGTATTATTCATTTATGGCGTAATTATCAAGCGTTTGCTGGTAATGGGCGTTTTGATATTAGCCGTAATTTTAATGGAGGTCAGTTTTCTCCTAGTCATTTATTTTCGCAAGGCCCTTTACAAGCAAGTAGTGTGTTCAATTTTTATAATCCGTTTTATGCGCCTCAAGGAGAGATTACCGAGAGAAATTTAGTGGCTCCAGAGCTGCAATTAGCGACTGAGTTTTTAAACACTAATATAACGAATTACTTTTATGAACAAATCTTCGATCAAACAAATATAAATAGCATTCGCTCTGATTTGGGCGTTGTCTACCTTGATGTTACTGATGAGCTTCGATTAGCCGCTAACCAGTCAGCAGATGACTTGATTGACCTTATTGCTATTAAGTTATTTGGAGGTGCGGATCAAATCTCAAGTAAATTGCGAGGGCTGGTTAAAGCTCAGCTTGATTTAAATCCACCGATTAATTCAGAAGATATAAAAGAGCGTGTCCAGCAAGCTTTATTTCTGATTGTTTCGTCACCTGAATTTACTTTGCAGAACTAATGGGAGAATAAAAATGAATAAACAGCGTCGTAATTTTATCCAAGCAGCTGCACTTACTGGCCTTTCTGGAGTTGGGCAAATGCCACTACGTGTGTTTGCTAGTTCCACAGGCTTGTCAGGTTTTTCTGATTATAAGGCTTTGGTTTGTGTGTTTTTGGCTGGAGGTAATGATTCTTGGAATATGGTCGTGCCACGGAGCAATGATGAATATAGCGCTTATAGTGCTTCTCGTGGCGGTACAGGCAGCAATGGTTTAGCTATAGAGCAGTCCGACTTATTGCCGATATC
>CAYUZL010000295.1:0-10129 GCA_964449725.1 uncultured Alteromonas sp.
GTATTTATGTCGTTGTACAAACTAACAGCATTCTATTACAGCGTTAAATTGAACGGTGATTGAAGGCTTCATTCAAATTTTTTCAGCAACACATGCGGCAAGATACAAATCTTTTACCAATCAACTTTTAAACTCAAAACATAAAAATTTATAACAAAGTCCAATAAAAAAGCCCTAACAGCATCACTGTTAGGGCTTTTTTTAACTAGTCTATAGTTTAAAAGTTCTCAACAACAATCACAGCTTCCGACGTATTATTTCTATACACGGAACTTGCATTATTATCTGGGTCTAACTCTTCACCTTCGAAATAACTTTCAAAGTCATCAGAAAAAACAACACTGGTACCTTCAACATCAGAATAGATAGTAAGGTCGTCTACTCTAAACACTGCTGTATCGGCAAGAACTCCTGAATTACTGCCAAATCTGAATGAGATAGATGTTACCCCACCTGTTGGTGCTGCGCCTACAGGCGTAAAGGGTTCAGATATAGCTTGTCCATCAATCGTTACATTTAGTACAGGTAACTGACCTACAGATGTATCTCCATCAGGGTATTCCCATGTCACTACAACTGTTTGGAAGTTATCTGGTCTAACTACAGCAACATCTGTGCTGACGTTAGCAGCAGGGAAACGAGTAGCGAAAGAATCATCTCTAACTCTTAAGTCTAAAATTGATCCCGCATTATTTCCGTCTTCGTTAAACAGAGTAATAAAACCATCAGCGTTCCCCGCGACGTCATCAGTTCGGCTAATCGCAACTTCTAATCGACCTGAAGCCTGCGCTGCAGGAAGTTGATAGCGAAGTTCTCCAGTATCGGTAGCGATAGTATCGAAAATACCTGCAAACTGGAATGTTTGAATATCTGCATGAGCAGGAACACTGACTACAGTCGCTTCAGATGTGTTATTGGTATAAACCGAAAATGAGTTCGCATTAGGGTTTAAGTTATCACCCGCAATGAAATTTTCAAAATCATCTGAAAACACCATTCCATTTCCGTCGACATCAGAAAATATTTTAATGTCATCTAATAGGAACATTGCATCGTCAGTTAACACACCAGAATTGCTTCCAAATCTGAATGAAATGTGGGTAACTCCTCCCACAGGATCTGATCCGACTGGGGTAAAGGGTTCAGATATAGCAACACCATCAATAGACACAGTAACAACGGGTAACTGTCCTGCTGAAGTATCACCATCGGGGTACTCCCACGTGATAACTGCTGTTTGATATTCATCTGGCACAACACTTACCACAGTAGGGTCAACGTTAACCGCAGGGAAGCGAGTGGCGAAAGAATCATCTCTCACTCTTAAGTCTAAAATTGTACCTGAATTACTTGTGCTTTCGTTAAACAACGTAATAAATGCATCAGTACTACCTACAGCGTCATCAGTGCGAGAGAATGTCACTTCCAAGCGACCTTGGGCCTGAGCTTCAGGAAGACGGTATCTCAATTCACCTGTATCTGTTGCAAGGGTATCAACAATAGATGCCACAAGTGTTGTAGGCTCTCCTTCAACAACAGGCTCGTCAGGTACTTCACCGTGAGTGTTGTTTAAACGATAAAAAGTAATAATATCGCCATCATCGCCATCACCCGTGTTATTTTGTATATAAGCCCCAGCTTTAAAATACATCCACTCGTCTGGACGATTGTAGCCGCTGTTTAATACTTCCATATCAATCGTAGTTTCACCAATGATCTCACCATCTTGGTCGCCACTGCGTACTACTACGGTGATAAACTCACCTTCGTTTTTGATTTCGTAAGAAAACAATTCATCCAACGCAATACCTACGTCTGGGTTTGAACATTCTTCATCACCTACAATAGGAAATTCAAGATCAATATTAGCGGCACGGATTTCATGCTCCACATATACACAACCTAATTCACTATCGGGATTTTTACGGTAGTACAAACGTGCTGGCTCATCATCTTCAGCATGAATTTGGCCGATAATAGTACGACCAACATGTACGCCAACACCCGTAGTGGTCACTTGATTTACACGAAGTGTTGCGGTGAGTTCACCGTTGGCACCGCCCCATGCACCACCATTAGTAGGTTGATAACCCAATGCCCAGTTATTTGGCGTCACGCCCTGTGTCGCAATGTTGGTGTTACCCCGGCGTAACATCTCTCGCAACTCTGAACGGCTAAATGAAGTATTAAGACTCGTTCTTGCACCGTCAATACGGTTCACAAAACGCATGCCGCCATCAGTGTGAGTGAAAAAGAACTCTCTCGACGCGTCAGAAATCTGGTCCCAGTCATTCTCGCCGAAACGCTCCGCGAAACCATCTTCATCATCAACAACAGGAGTATCGATAACCCAGCCTTGAAGATCAAAGTTTTCCCATGGTTCTTTGGTAGGGTCAAGTCCAAAATCAATATCAACAACCGGAGTGTCTGACTCACAGTTCACGTCGTCACACTCAATGCTTACATCATCGAACCTAGCTTCACCATCTGGCTTTGCTTCTAAAACAATTCGAATCTGTCCACTTTCACCGGAATTATAGCGAATAACCGCTCTTTCCCAATCAGTTCCTGTGCGCTTAGTTCGCCTTAGTGTTGGAGAGTCACCTGTAATTCTTAAACGACCATCACCGCGAATATACGTCTCAATTTTATATAAAGAATTAGGAACTACATCGATTACCTGAAATACTCGATGACCTGAATCTTCAGTCAAAAAAACAGAATTTGCTCCTGAAAGGCTAATATCTGACAAATTAACACCAGACCCAGATTGATCGATTACAGACCATCCGTCAAAACCATTCTCGAAACCCGCATTTTCAACGGTTTCTGCAACGACACTATGCGAAATACCTACCGAACAAGCAAAAAATAATGCTAGATTTCCCAGCGATTTTTTGAACATGACACTCTCCATATGGCTTTTAACGATTAAGTAAAACACAGATTAAAATACCGCAATAAAAAAGTAAACAATTGGTTATACAAAATTAACATTTTGGTCATACATAAAATAAACCTCATTATTTTCTGAAGCTTAAGGTTAAGTTAGACAATTTACAAAATAATATCAATAACACCATTGGTATTACATTTAATATATAATTGGTAACCTCGACGTACTTATTAGAGCCCAATTTAGTTAGTCTCTAACTACCTTCAAACACGACGCAATTTATAAAATTATTCTTGTTTTAACACCCATTATGTTATGTTATAACGTAATGATAAATTTTGGCGTTATCAGAGATATTTTCCGTTATGTCGCCCCTTACACAAGTAAACACATGTCAACGTTAATCATAAAAAACGCAACGATCGTGAATGAAAATAAAATGTTCGAATCCGATTTAGCAATTGAGAACCAACGTATAGTACAAATAGAAAATCATATTTCGGTAAATCAGAATGATCTTGTTTATGACGCCCAAGGATTGTTGCTCTTACCAGGCATGATTGATGACCAAGTGCATTTTCGCGAACCCGGTTTAACTCATAAGGGCACCATAGCTAGTGAATCTCGCGCTGCAGTAGCAGGCGGTATCACCAGCTATATGGAAATGCCCAATGTGAACCCATCAACTACTACCATTGCCGCATTAAAAGAAAAACACACCATTGCGAAGCAAACCTCTTTAGCAAACTATTCATTTTATTTAGGAGCCACGCCCAATAATATTGAACAAATCAAACAAGTTGACGCAAGCTGGGTGTGTGGCGTGAAGGTGTTTATGGGGGCCTCTACGGGCGATCTTTTAGTAGAGCATCCGGCTGCTTTAGAAGCAATTTTTAAAGAATGTCCAACCCTCATTGTGACCCATTGTGAAAACGGCGAGGTCATTCGTAACAATTTAGCGGCCTTATCAACACGTCCATTGGTTCCCGCCGATCATCCTGTCATCCGCGATACCGAAGCCTGTTTTCAATCTTCATCTTATGCCGTGGATTTGGCAAAAAAATTCAATAGCGACCTGCATGTACTTCACCTTACAACAGCCAAAGAAATGGCATTATTTGAAGCCGGTCCTATTGAACATAAAAAAATAACAGCGGAAGCCTGTGTTCATCATTTATGGTTTAATCAAACACATTATTCAGCACTGGGAAATCTAATAAAGTGCAACCCTGCCATTAAAGCTGAAAGTGATCGACTAGCCCTGATACAAGCTATAAACGACAACCGTATTGATATCATTGCAACCGACCATGCACCCCACACATTTGCAGAAAAATCCGCCCCTTACTCAGAGGCCCCAGCAGGGTTGCCGCTAGTACAACACGCATTATTGAGTTTACTCGACCACACTCAATCCGGCGCATTAAGCCTGACTAAAATTGTTGAAAAAATCGCACACAACCCGGCAAAACGCTACCACATAAAGCAGCGAGGCTTTATTCGCGAAGGCTATTTTGCCGACTTAGTATTAATCAACCCTAATCAAACCACACCTGTTCATCACGATAATAGCCATTACTTGTGTGGGTGGACGCCATTTCACGGCCATACTTTTAGTCACAAAATTGCTGCGACCTTCGTCAACGGGCAAAAAGTGTTTGATGGTAGTTTGTTTAGTCGGACGTCTGCCGCGCTTCCTCTTGCATTTAACCGTCAGTAGTCACACTTATGAAAATAGAAACTCAACTTCCCGATATTACTCGTCACTCCTCTGATCATTTAAGCGCTAACCTTCAGTGGGTTGGCATGGAAAAAATCGGCTTGCCAATTACACTTAAGCTTTCTGACGGAAATCGAGTTGCCACCAGCGCCATGGTGGATATATTCGTTAATTTGGCTGCCGATGTTAAAGGCATTCATATGTCTCGGTTATATCTACAACTGAATGAGCAATTTGCACATAAAATGCTAACCCATGAACGACTTGAACATTTAATGGGCACACTTTTAGACTCTCATAAAGACATTAGCGACTCGGCTAAAGTGGTATTTTCTTTCGATTTACCAATAAACAAAAAAGCGCTTAAAAGCGGCTTGTCTGGTTTCCAATCTTATTCATTTGTCATCACCCACCAGCGTTGCCAAGAAAAAACAGAGAGTTGGATCGAATGCACAGTTCCCTATTCAAGTACATGCCCATGCTCTAGTGCCCTTGCTAATCAACTTATCGCTGAATCTATTACCCAGAATTTTCCAGGTGAAAAGATTAAAAAGTCAGATTTATTAAGCTGGATCACTTCGAAATCTAATGCATTGGCAACGCCCCATAACCAACGTTCTTATGCGTATATAAAAATGCAAGTGTCTCAGTGCCAATTAGGTGCTCTCGACCAGTTAATTTGGCAGTTTGAACACGTCATAGGTACTCCAGTTCAAACAGCGGTGAAGCGCGAAGACGAACAAGAATTTGCAAAACGCAATGGCGCTAATTTATTGTTTTGCGAAGACGCTGCAAAACGCATTAAAAGTTTTATGGAATCAGCGGCCTATATTATTGATTACTGGTTCAAAATAGAACACCAAGAAAGCTTACATGCGCATAATGCAGTCGTTATTGATCAAAAAATAAAATAGTATGTAGTAAAACACGACAGGAAAAATAAAAATGAAAATAATGAATACACAATTTAAGACGTCATTGTTGGCGCTTTCGGTTGTTGCAGGATTAGGTGCTTGTTCTAAACAAACAGATACAGAACAAAATCAATCTAGCACGCCCAGTAGCGTTCAGAGCGAACAAAGTTCAGCTGCTACCGAAGTTAGCAACCCATTTTTTACCCCTTATCAAACTGACTTTGAAATACCGCCGTTTAGCCAGATAAAAGACGAACACTACATGCCAGCCTTTGTTAAGGGCATGGAAGAACATCTTGCTGAAATCGATGCAATTGTAAAAAATCCGGAACCTGCCACTTTTGCAAATACCGTTGAAGAATTGGAACGGACAGGAAAATTATTAGTTAAAGTACAGCGCGTATTTTTTAACCTTGCAGGCTCAAACACAAACCCTAAGCTGCAAGAGTTACAGCGAGAGCTCAGCCCGCTATTGTCAGCGCATTACGACAAAATAAGCTTAAACGAAGATTTATTTAAACGTATTGAAACCGTATATCAAGTTCGCGATACCCTTGGCCTAACGGCTGAACAATCAAAATTCTTAGAAGACACCCGTAAAGGATTTGTAAGAAGCGGCGCGCTACTCACCGAAGAAGAAAAAGCAGAGATCACTAAGGTCAATTCTCAGTTATCAGAACTAACCACAGAATATGGCCAAAACCTATTAGCAGAGACTAATGGCTTTGAGCTAATTCTAGACAAAGCCGACTTAACAGGATTATCTGATGGCATCATTTTAGCTGCTGCAAACTCAGCCAAGCAAAAAATGGATGGAGCCGAGAGCGAAGAAGAGAAAGCTAAATACAAAGACAAATACGTGTTTACTCCTCACCGCTCAAGTATGTATCCATTTCTTACTGAGTCGTCTCGTCGAGATTTAAGAGAAAAACTGTACAACGCTTATATTTATCGCGGCGATAACAACAACGAAAACGACAACAAAGTTGTGGCTGCCAAAATAGCGCAGCTCAGAGCGCAGCGCGCAAAAATTATGGGGTATGAAACCCACGCCCATTTTGTGCTTGAAGAGCGCATGGTGAAAACTCCAGAAGGTGTATACGATTTACTGATGCAGTTGTGGAACCCAGCTCTGAACCGAGCAAAACAAGAAGTTGCTGACATGCAAGCAGTAGTAAACGCTGAAGGTCACGACTTTACTATTGCAGCGTGGGATTGGTGGCAGTACGCAGAAAAAGTACGCAAAGCCAAATACGACTTAGATGAAGCCAGCTTAAAACCTTACTTGTCACTAGATAACGTATTAAAAGGCGTATTCGACACCTCAAATAAATTATGGGGGTTAACCTTTACTGAACTTCACGATATCGACGTTTATCACCCAGACGCACGAGTATGGGAAGTCAAAGACAAAGACGGCAGCCATTTAGGTGTCTTTATTGGCGATTACTTTACCCGTTCAAATAAACGAGGCGGCGCTTGGATGAGCAGCTTTAAAGGGCAATCAAACTTAGATAAAGTTGAACGACCTGTTGTGGTCAACGTCTGTAATTTCCCGGGCCCTGTAGGCGATGCGCCTGCGCTACTTAGCTTTGAGAACGTCACTACCTTGTTCCATGAATTTGGTCACGCATTACATGGCTTGCTTACCAATACAACCTATCAAAGTATGTCTGGTACATCGGGTCCTCGTGATTTCACCGAATTTCCAGCGCAAATTATGGAACACTGGGCATCAGAGCCTGAAATTCTTAAAACCTTTGCGACCCATTATGAAACCGGTGAAGCCATTCCTGATGCGCTAATTGCTAAACTTTTGAAAGCGTCTAAATTCAATCAGGGCTTTTCAAATACGGAATACCTAGCGGCATCCTTACTTGATATGGACTGGCACACACTCACTGCCGATGATGAATTGCAAGATACTGCCAAATTCGAAAAAGCGTCTATGGAAAAAATTGGTCTGATTGGTGAAATTACGCCTCGCTACCGTTCAACCTACTTCTCTCACATCTTTGCTGGCGGATATGCGTCGGGTTATTACAGTTATGTACATTCAGCCGTGTTAGATTCTGATGGATTTGCTGCGTTTAAGGAAACGGGCAATGTGTTCGATCCTGAATTAGCACAAAAGCTGCGTACTCATATTTATGAGAAAGGCTCTACCGAAGAAGCTATGACTTTGTACAAGAAGTTTAGAGGCCGTGAACCACAAATTGAGGCCTTACTGAAAGTACGCGGATTAGACGGAAGCACTGACTAGCCCATGGATTTATCAAGCTTTAGGCCCGTTTTCGGGCCTTTTATTTCACTTTCCCCAATTAAATATTGCTTTCAAACCTGTGTTCTCATAATGCTTTTATTTACGGCAAATGTGCACGCTCATCCTCAAGATGAAGATATCATTTTAGATATCGAAGAGGGCCAGCTAAAACTTCAATCATCAATCATCGACTCAGAGTATCAAGCTGCGCTAAAACGTAAACGGCAACGAAAGTTAGCGTCTATGTCATGGCAGCAAAAGTTTTCTTTATATATCAAAGCAGGCTTCGAACACATTATTCCTAAAGGGTTAGATCATATTCTATTTATTTTAGGTTTGTTCTTTTCCAGTTTAGTATTGGCGTCTTTGCTGTGGCAAGTGACCGCGTTTACCTTAGCTCACTCCATCACATTGGGCGTGGCGTCCTTGGGCATAGTCGCGGTACCGGGTCATATAGTCGAACCTTTAATTGCACTTTCTATTGTCTGGGTTGCAATTGAAAACTGTATTTTCAAACAAGCATCTAAATGGCGCTCGCTAGTGGTATTTGGGTTTGGATTACTCCACGGTTTAGGTTTTGCCGCAGTATTAAGTGAATACGGCTTACCGAAAAACGATCTAATTCCCTCTTTACTCGCGTTTAATATTGGCGTTGAACTTGGCCAAATCAGTATTATTTTAACCGCATTTGTATTGACCTACTTCATTCAAAAGAAGGTCTGGTATAGACGCTGGGTACAAATTCCAGTTTCAATTTTTATTGCCGCTGTCGGGGTATTTTGGTTTATTGAAAGAACGGTTTTATAACCGTTCTTTTATTCCCGAATCAAAACGTCTCTTTTAACAAATTAAGCATATCGTCTACTGACAACTTAGTTGCCGTTTCATTGTCTGATAACAATTTATCAGCCAAATCCCGTTTATGTTGATGTAAGGCCACAATTTTTTCTTCAATCGTACCTTGGGTGATTAAACGGTATATGGTTACAGGTCGTTTTTGCCCCATGCGATGGGCTCTATCAGACGCTTGCTCTTCTACCGCAGGGTTCCACCAAGGGTCCATATGAATAACATAGTCTGCTGCAGTTAAATTTAAACCGGAACCTCCGGCTTTTAAGCTAATTAAAAACAGTTCGCCTTTTCCTGCCTGAAAGGCGTTTACTCGTTTTTGGCGCTCTTTTTG
Source organism: uncultured Alteromonas sp. (assembly GCA_964449725.1). GTDB lineage: Bacteria > Pseudomonadota > Gammaproteobacteria > Enterobacterales > Alteromonadaceae > Alteromonas_F. The sequence continues at coordinate 8,977 of CAYUZL010000295.1, forward strand.
AGGCGTCGCGCCATCTAGGTATTGATAGCTGAATCCCTTAGCTTCAATGTGCTGTTGAATTAATTGCAAGTGCCCTACAAATTGACTAAAAATCAGTGCTTTGTGATTATTCAGCCTAAGCTCATCGAGCAATTCATCTAGCGCAGCCAGTTTAGCACTGGGTAATGTAGTTTCTGGCATAACCAGTTTTGGATTACAGCATACTTGTCTTAGCTTCATTAGTTCTGCAAGCATTTTAATGCGCTGTGTCCCAGCATGAGATTGTCCGCCACTTTGGCTAATATTGTCTATTGCATTTAGCCTAAGTGCTTCATAGAAGTCTTTTTCTTTTTGGCTCATCTCTACGTGAATATTAATCTCTGTGCGCGAGGGTAATTCAGTTAATACTTGGCTTTTCATACGCCGCAAGATAAACGGCTGAATAAGCGCTTTTAACCCTTGGCTAGCCTTTCGAGCCGCAAGTTTGTCTTCGTTTGCGTTTTCAATCGGGAATGAATAACGCTGCCCAAAACGTTTTACATTGCCTAGTAAACCGGGGTTGATAAATCGAAATAAACTCCACAGTTCAGTTAAATCGTTTTCGATAGGCGTACCTGTGGTGATCATTTTAAAATCACCTTTTAGGGCATAGGCTGCTTTAGTGCGTTTAGCCAATGGATTTTTAAGGGCTTGGGCTTCGTCAGCGACTATACTGTGCCAGTTTACTTGTTTTAATAAATCGCTCTCTCGCTGCAATAAACCGTAACTCAAAATTACGCAATCGAAAGGTTGTAACCCGTTTAGCAGTGCTTCTCGTTGTGACGTATTAGTTGCATCAGCAAACAATTTCATATTTAACGTTGGGGTAAATTTTAGCGCTTCTTGTTGCCAGTTAAAGCACACTGATATGGGGGCAATGACTAAACTTGGTCCTTCGCTCGCTCTAGATAATAATACGGCCAATGCTTGCAAGGTTTTTCCTAACCCTATGTCATAGGCTAAACAGGCTCACGCTCCCCACTGAACCAAACGAGATCCCCAATCCAACCCTTCTCGTTGATCGTCTCGTAAATCTGCTTTAAAGGTTGATCGACCAGAGGGCTGTATCTAGTTAGCCTGATGCATGTTTTGCGTTTGTTGATCTCATGCATGCAGCGATTTCATACGCATATCC
>CAYUZL010000296.1:0-3537 GCA_964449725.1 uncultured Alteromonas sp.
CCACAAATTCGAAATAGCTGAGTCACGCCATTGGTTTGCTTAAAAACTTGATAAATAAAATCTATGGCTGTCATCATCACTCTATTTCGCTGTCGATGTAGGATTTTTAATCCTGTATTCAATTGACTACCTAATTGAGCTAAAGATTCAGCGCCAACATTATCATCCAAAATAGCCAAGAAGGCTTTAACATCACCAAAGCCCATGTTAACCCCTTGTCCAGCTAAAGGGTTAACTGTATGCGCTGCATCGCCCAATAAAACAGACCGTTCTTTAACATAGTGACTAGCATGCATACGGGTTAGCGGAAAAGATGCCCACTTAATCACGCGTTTAATTTGGGGTAGACGCGTTGGAAATTCACTTTTAATAGATTGCTTTAACTGGCTTGCATTTAGTGTGTTTAGCTTTTCTAATGTTAGTCCATCATCGTACCAAATTAACGCAGCATAATTGCTGTGCATAGGTAAAAATGCCCGTGGTCCTGAAGGAAAAAACTGCTGCCATGTTTCTTCTCCCCCGTCACCGTTTAGCTCAACAACAATCCCCATGGCATTTTGCTCATACTGCCACGCTTTTGTGCTAATGCCTGCGCACTTTCGCACTTGAGATTGCGCACCTTCAGCCCCTATTATCCAATGGGCATGAATACACGCTTTATTTTCAAGCTGAATATCGACGCCATCGCCATTAGAATTTACTGAGGCTAAGTTTGTTTTGAATACCTGAATATTATTGTCATTTTCAGCGTGTTGTGCACACGCCAACTGAATGAGCCTGTTTTCAACAAAGTAACCTAATTGTGGCGTATTAATTTCTGCACTGGTGAACGCCGTTTCTACCCCATCGGTTTCCCACACCCGTAATGACGAATAAGATTTAGCTCGCATCGATATAATGGATTGCCACACTCCAACCTGCTTTAATAGGTTTACAGAGCCTTGAGCTATTGCTGACATACGAATATCAGGTTCGTCATTTATAGAAAAAGGTTCGAGGGTTTCCGGTGCTATCCAAGCCACACTGTAGCCTCGTTGCGCAAGGGCTAGCGCAGTTACAGAGCCAATCATACCGTTTCCGCTTACGCAGAAATCAAACTGTTTTTCAGGTGCCATTTTTATTCGTGCAGTAAAAACGTAGCTGGCAGTTTATCAAATACTGCAAAATTAGGCCAAGCACTAGCGCCAATTAGGTAAAACGCGTAAAATAACTACCAATTGTGATTAAAATGAAAGCATAGAACGCCTTGTCATGTTGCTATGCAATATCGAGTATCTGAGCAAAGAGATTATGAGTAAAAAGCTGTACATAAAAACCTGGGGCTGCCAGATGAACGAGTATGACTCAGAGAAAATGGCTGATCTGCTCGACGCAACCCAAGGTTATTCGTTAACTAAAGATGCAACAGACGCAGATGTTATATTGCTGAATACCTGCTCAATACGAGAAAAAGCTCAGGAAAAAGTATTTCATCAACTCGGTCGATGGAAGAACCTGAAACAAGACAAGCCTGAACTCATTATCGGTGTAGGCGGCTGTGTTGCCTCTCAAGAAGGCGCTAACATACGTCAGCGCGCGCCATTTGTAGATCTTGTATTTGGCCCTCAAACGCTTCACCGTTTACCTGAAATGATCACCAAGGTGAATAACGGTGAATCGTCTGTTATTGATGTTAGTTTTCCAGAAATAGAAAAATTTGACCGCCTGCCTGAACCTCGTGCTGAAGGGCCAACGGCATTTGTTTCTATTATGGAAGGGTGTTCTAAATATTGCACTTTCTGCGTTGTACCTTATACCCGTGGTGAAGAAGTTAGCCGTCCGTTAGACGACGTAATTTTTGAAATTGCCCAATTAGCCGAACAAGGCGTAAGAGAAGTAAACCTATTAGGTCAGAACGTGAATGCTTATCGCGGTGAACATCACGATGGTAGTATTTGTCGATTTGCCGAACTACTTGAATTAGTTGCTAGTATTGATGGTATAGACCGTATTCGTTACACCACCTCTCATCCTGTTGAATTTACTGATGACATCATTGAGGCTTATAAGAACGTACCTGAACTGGTCGATCATTTACATTTGCCCGTTCAAAGTGGTTCTGATCGTATACTAAACATGATGAAACGTGGCCATACCGCCATTGAATATAAATCTAAAATTCGAAAATTGCGTAAAGCACGACCTAATATCAGCATGTCTTCAGACTTTATCATTGGTTATCCAGGTGAAACTGACGAAGATTTTGAAGCGACTATGAATCTCATTCGTGCAATCGATTACGACTTGAGCTTTAGCTTCATCTATTCAGCACGTCCAGGTACACCAGCAGCAGATGCGGTTGACGATGTTAGCGAAGAAACCAAAAAGCAACGCCTGCATATTTTGCAGCAACGCATTACCCTACAAGGGCTGCGTATTGCGCAAAACATGGTGAATACCGAACAACGTATTTTAGTAGAAGGTCCGTCGAAGAAAAATCCAATGGAACTGTCTGGCCGTACTGAAAACAACCGCGTCGTAAATTTCGAAGGTACACCAGACATGATAGGTGAATTCGTGGACATTTTAGTCACCGATGTATTTACCAATTCACTACGCGGAAATGTTGTAAGAAGAGAAAAAGACATGGGGCTAAGAGTCGCATTGTCACCGCAGAGTATTTTAAGTAAACACGCAAGTTCGCAACCCGATAAACTGGGTGTTCAACAATTTACGAATCAATCAGTAGTTTAACTACGGCACGCTCATAGCAGGTAATTTTTTGTCTACAATAGAAACAAGTGAAGTTATTTTAGAGCCTGAAGACAACCGACGTCTTTCCAGCTTATGTGGTCCATTCGACGATAATATCAAACAAATTGAACATCGTTTGGATGTTGAAATAGGCTATCACAACAATCGATTTACCGTCTCAGGCGACCCATTGCAAGTTAATGGTGTGGGTGAGCTGCTGAAACTCTTGTACATAGAAACTCAACCCGTAAAGGGCCGTATACCGGATTTAGAGCCGGAACAAGTACACTTAGCCATTCAAGAAGCAAAGTGTCTTGAACGCGCTGAAGCGGGTCATTACGGTAAAGAAGTGCATATACGCACAAAACGAGGTGTCATTAAGCCTCGTAACCCTCACCAGTCACAATATGTTGCCAATATCATTAATCACGATATTAGCTTTGGTGTAGGTCCTGCTGGAACGGGAAAAACCTATTTAGCCGTAGCCTGTGCCGTAGACGCACTTGAGCGCCAAGAAGTGCGTCGAATATTGCTGACTCGTCCCGCGGTAGAAGCGGGTGAAAAGCTAGGTTTCTTACCCGGCGATTTATCGCAAAAAGTCGATCCATACCTGCGCCCGCTATACGATGCCTTGTTTGAAATGCTGGGGTTTGAAAAAGTAGAAAAGCTCATGGAGCGCAACGTTATAGAAGTTGCACCTCTTGCCTACATGCGAGGCCGCACGTTAAACGATGCCTTTATTATTCTAGATGAGAGCCAAAATACAACGGTAGAGCAAATGAAAATGTTCCTAACCCGTATTGG
>CAYUZL010000297.1:0-3942 GCA_964449725.1 uncultured Alteromonas sp.
CAATAGCATTTTCACTCTAAAATGGCGCCTTATGGCGCTATTTTTTTAGGATAAGAATATGAAAAGTACTGCTTGGAAGCTAGGAATAGCTGGATTAATCCCCTTTGTCATGCTTCCATTAATGGCCACACTTAATTTAATAGAATGGTATAAAGCCGTTGATATATTTACCCTTTATAGCGGGCTTATATTGTCGTTTTTAGGTGGTATCCATTGGTATGATGCACTTTGTGGCAATCCAGTAAAACACCAAATTTACGTGGCTATGTTACCGACTCTTATCGGTTTAGCAGCTATCACCTTTCTACCCTATCACTTTGCATTAAAAGTACTTTCTTTGGGTTTTCTACTCTTGATTGTTTACGAACAAAAAGTGCTGTCGCTACCAAAAGAATCTGTTATTTGGTACGCAAAATTGAGAATGGTAATAACGAGCGTGGTAGTGGTTACTCATGGGTGGGTGATCATTGCAATCACCCACTAAAAATAGGGCGTTATTCGTCTCGAATAACCGCCAACAACTCTTTTGTTTTTTCTTCCATTAATGCGATGTCATTTCGGCTTTCTACATTGAGACGAATTACCGGCTCAGTATTCGATTTTCTTAAATTAAAGCGCCAACTATCAAAAGACAAGCCAATACCATCGGTTTCGTCACGTTCAACTGCGCTGCTTTCATAGCGGTTAAGTACCCGTTTTAATGCCGCATCTGCATCTTTGAGTTTGCTGTTAATTTCCCCTGATGATGGGAACTTTTCAATGCGAGATTCAACCATTTCAGCGAGATTTAAAGAAGATTGAGATAAAAGTTCGGCGACTAGTAGCCATGGGATCATACCTGAATCACAATAAGCAAAATCTCTGAAATAATGGTGAGCACTCATCTCTCCACCATAAATTGCATCTTCTTTGCGCATTCTTTCCTTTATAAACGCATGGCCTGTTTTGCTCTTAATTGGTGTTCCTTCACACTGGTCAATAATATCTTCCGTGTTCCAATACACTCTTGGGTCATAAATAATACGGTTATCCGATGCCTTATTAAGAAAAGCCTGAGCGAGTAAGCCAACAATATAATAACCTTCGATAAAGTTACCCTGGGCATCAAATAAGAAGCACCTATCGTAATCACCATCCCATGCAATACCGAAGTCTGCGCCTGATTCTTTGACCGCCTCAGCAGTGTCTGAGCGATTTTCCGGCAATAACGGGTTAGGTATACCATTTGGGAAGCTGCCATCTGGCTGGTGATGTACTTTAATAAACTCTATTGCTACGCCTTTGTCTTTAAAGCCTTGCTCTATCGCATCTAAAGCAGGTCCAGCCGCTCCGTTACCAGCATTAACCACAAGCTTTAATGGTTTTAGTGCTGATGTATCTATGTATCCCAACACATGGGATACGTAATCTGACATTATGTCTTGTTGAGTATACTGTTTACTGGCAGCTAAGGTCGTTACATCTATTGAACAAGCACCTGCAACAAATTCTTGCGGTGATTTAAGCTGCCCTTGAGAATAGTAAGTCAACCTGTCTTTTACAACACTGTCATATAAGCCTTCTGCGGACGACTGAATATCTCCTAGTCCTGTATCTCCACTGATAGGCACAGAACCTTTTTTAACTAACTTCATACCATTGTAGTTAATTGGGTTGTGGCTTGCTGTAACTACAATTCCGCCATCAGCTTCGAGAAACTTAGTGCCAAAATAGATAAGTTCAGTGCCCACCATCCCTAAATCAATGACTCGTGCACCGCCATCAATAAGACCGGCTGACAAAGCCAATTTAAGAGGTTCTGAGGTCAGGCGAATATCTCCACCAACTACGACAGATTTAGCATTTAATTCTTCAGCAAAGCTACGGCCAATTCTATAGGCAGTACTTTCATCTAATTGTGAGAGCAGCTCGCCTCGAATGTCATAAGCTTTAAAACAGGTTAACGACACTGACATATATTATCCCTTATTCGCTGTACGACCATAACGGTCAGAAAAACGGACAATATCGTCTTCGCCAAGATACGACCCCGATTGAACTTCTATTAATTCTAATGGAATTTTTCCTGGATTTTCTAATGCGTGTACTTCACCAATCGGAATATAAACAGATTCGTTTTCTGTCACTAAATTAGTTTCTTCGCCAATCGTAATATTCGCAGTGCCCGATACCACCACCCAATGCTCTGCTCTGTGGTGATGCATTTGTACAGATAACTTTTCGCCAGGCTTAACTGATATGCGTTTTACTTGGTGACGTTCTCCATTGTCTATGGAGTCGTAGCTTCCCCACGGCCTGAAAACTTCACGGTGAAATTCAAATTCAGGACGCTTTTCTTCCTTTAGTTTAGTCACGACGGCTTTAATATCTTGAACTTTATCTTTATGGGCCACCATCACAGCATCTTTTGTTTCAACAACCACAATATTGTCTAAACCAATCACTGAGATAAGTCTTTCTTCGCTATTAATGTAACTACCAGAGACTCCCTCAAGAATGGCATCACCAATAACAACATTGTCATTTTCATCTTTGGTTTCTGCAGTTTCCCACAATGACGACCAACTACCTACATCACTCCACCCCGCATCAAGGGGTACCATAGCGGCCTTGTCGGTTTTCTCCACTACTGCATAATCAATAGAGTCATCTGGGCTCTTAGCAAAGGTTTCAGGGTCAATACGAATAAAATCTAAATCATTTGATTCTGTTTCAATGGCCGCTTTACATACCGACAGTATCTCAGGCGCATATTTCTCCAATGCGTCCAAATACACGCTGGCTTTAAACATAAACATGCCGCTGTTCCAGAAATAACTACCGCTATCTACGTACTGTTTAGCTGTTGCTAAATTTGGTTTTTCAACAAACTGCTCTACTTTCAAGCCTTCGCCTAAATCGTCACTGCTCTGAATATAGCCATATCCTGTATGAGGCTGGTTTGGCACAATACCAAAAGTCACTAAAAAGCCTTTGGATGCGAGAACTTCCGCCTTTTCAATTGCACTATGAAACGCAACTTTGTCTTGAATTAAGTGATCAGCAGCCAATACCAATAATGTCGGATCTTGGCCATCTTTACTTGCATGCAATGCAGCAAGTGCAATAGCAGGAGCAGTGTTTCTGCCTACTGGTTCAAGTAAAATACCACCATTTTCTGTGTTATTTTGACGAAGTTGTTCTGCAACCAAAAAACGATGGGAGTCGTTACATACAACAATTGGCGCATCAGCGTTACACCCGTCTAAGCGATTAATGGTTTCTTGTAGCATTGTATCTTCAGACGTTAGCGCCAAAAATTGTTTTGGCAATGCCGCCCTCGATTTTGGCCACAATCTACTTCCTGTGCCACCAGCTAGAATAATGGGTGTCATGTTTTTCCTTGGTCAAAGTAATAAATCGATTCAGATGGTAAACAAGCCTTAGCTTGCAATCAATGCTAAGGCATGAATTTCTTAATAAAAAGATGATTAAACTAGTTTAACGTGCAATTAACGCTTTTCAACAATGGCATTTGAATGGAAATCAGGATTACTGGATAATAATGAATATTATGACGTTGTACTTTGCAACATCAGCTACAAAAAAATAGATAACCATGGAAAAAAATGTGAAAAATCGATTTGGTGGAATTGAAAGACTCTATGGTCAACACGCTTTTACTGTTTTTCAATCTAGTCGAGTCGCTATAGTGGGCATTGGCGGTGTTGGCTCATGGTGCGCAGAATCACTTGCCCGCAGTGGTATTGGCAAACTGACCCTTATCGACTTAGATGACATTTGTGTAACCAATATTAACAGACAGGTTCATGCCCTTGGCTCTACGGTGAATCAAGGAAAAGTCGACGCGATGAAGGCACGAATACAGGATATTAACCCGTCCTGTGAAGTTGAGTGTATCGAAGACTTTGTGACGCCAGATAACGCAGCAGATTACATAAC
>CAYUZL010000298.1:0-9257 GCA_964449725.1 uncultured Alteromonas sp.
GTTCTGTTAACGTGCTGACCACCGGCACCAGATGCTCGGTACGTATCAATACGCAAATCCGCAGGGTTGATGTCGATATCAATATCATCATCAATTTCAGGATAAATAAACGCCGATGCAAAAGAGGTATGCCTGCGGCTGCCAGAATCGAAAGGCGACTTTCTAACTAAGCGATGTACGCCAGTTTCTGTGCGTAACCAACCAAATGCGTATTCGCCTTGAAAGCGAATTGTCGCACTTTTTATACCTGCTACATCACCGTCAGAGACTTCAATAAGATCCGTTTTAAAACCATGTGCTTCTCCCCAACGTAGATACATACGAAGAAGCATATTGGCCCAATCTTGGGCTTCGGTTCCACCAGAACCCGATTGAATATCTAAGTAACAATCCGATGCATCGTTTGCACCGGAAAACATTCTTCTGAATTCCAAGCCTTCTAATTGTGTAACCAGTTCACTTAATTCTGATTCAGCTTCTTGAAATGTTTCTTCATCTTCAGCTTCTACTGCAAGCTCTACTAGACCTTCGACATCTTCCACACCTTGATCTAGGGTGTTAACTGTGTCGACAATCTGTTCTAACTTAACTTTTTCTTTGCCTAAAGCTTGTGCTCGCGCGGGGTCGTTCCAGACTTCTGGACTTTCTAACTCTCGACTCACTTCTTCTAACTGCTCTGCTTTTGCAGCATAGTCAAAGATACCCCCGAAGCGCATCTGTGCGCTCTCGAATGTCAACCAAGGTTGCGTTTATTGTGTTTACTTCGAACATAGATAAATATCTACTTTGCCTACCTATAAAATGAACGCGGATAGTAGCCGAAAACCGCTATAGCATCAAACCGAATATAGCGTATAAAACCACGGTAACACCACCAACTGATAATGCATAAGGCATTTGAGTTTTCACGTGCTCCAATAAGTCACACCCAGACGCTAACGCCGACACCGCTGTTGTATCTGAAATGGGTGAACAATGGTCACCAAAAATACCTCCGCCCAATACAGCACCTACTAAAAATGCGGGGGGTAAACCTGTTGTTTGTATTAATGGTACAGCGATAGGAATTAATATGGCAAAGGTGCCCCACGAGGTACCTGTTGTGAAAGAAATAAACGCACCGGTTAGAAACAAAACCGGCGCAATGGCAAACACGGGAATATGGCTGCCCACTACCCCCGAAACATACACCCCCGTACCGAGCTCTTTTAAGCTAGCACCTAAACACAAAGACAATAAAACAATGGTTACCAAGGGGACAAGTTCTCCAATTCCCTTAAAGGATAAAGAAACAAATTCTTGGGTAGAGTATGTTTTGTGACTCACCGACAAAACGAAGCACACAAAAAGACTCAATACCGTCGCATATAGAACAGATTTAGAGCCGCTACCTTCGGAAAGCACACCATTGCCAGTCCAAAGCATGAAGCCCACCATGCTGAAAACCAGTGTGGCTAGAGGTAACAACATAAAACGCGACTTTGTTGCCACGGCCACAGCTTCGCTTTCTTCGCTAGACACTGATTTTTGCGTTTGCATCTCAGCTTCACTTTGCTTCATTGGTCCGTAAACCTTACCAGAGAAAACCGTATACCCAGCGACAACCAATGTAAGTATTGCGTAAAAGTTAAAAGCCGTTGAGCTCCATAACACTGACGCAGTACTTTGTTCTAGCTCGTACCCTGACAACAAAGCCAAAATATAAGCCCCCCAACCGTTAAGTAAAATAAGTATGCACACTGGCGCAGACGTACTGTCAATAAGATAAGCCAGTCTTGCTCTACTCATAGAAAAGCGGTCAAATAAACCACGAGACAAAATACCCGCAGTCAACACACTTAAATTAGATTCTACAAAAACGGCAATACCTGTTCCCATCGTCAACACGCCGGCTCGCCTTGGCGTACTAGCAGCGCCGGAATTAATTAACTTATTGACCGTCGCGGTAACCCCGCCTGAATCACGAATAAATGCGAGAACCGCACCAATACCCAAACTAAACAGTAAAATTCGTGCATTTCCTGCAGACGATGCCACTGAAACAATGCGCTCAATTGCATTTACCACTGTCATCAAAAACGGTTGTTCACCTTTGATAACGAGTAATAATTCCGATGAAAGCAGTGCAACAAACAAAGCCGAAACCACTTCTTTTTTCCAAAGCACAAACACAATTGCGATTAAAGGGGGTAATACCGAGGTCCAAGTCATATCTACGTCTTAATAAATGCCTCGTCAGACAACGAGGCGAAAAGAAATTCACACTGACCGTTTAAGTACGGTTGCGTCCCATTTTGTCATGACTGCTAACCCAGTGACCGGCGATAATTGCACACGCCAAGGATATATCACCGGCGAGCACTGTTGCGGCAACAATTTCAGCAAACTTGTTTACTTTACCTTTACCGTAACACCCTAACATTTCTAAGCATTCTTTTTGTGTTGGTAATGCTGTGCCACCGCCATAGGTTGCAACAATAAGCGAAGGTAACGTCACCGCTAAATAAAAGTCACCATTAGGCAATAGTTCGTGGGATAACAGTCCTGCATGAGACTCTACCACATTTGCTTCATCTTGCCCTGTGGCAATAAATAAAGACGCAATACCATTTGCCGAATGAGGGCCGTTATAAGCTGCACCCGCCATTAATGCACCTGTATTTGCTAAGGTCGTGGCTTGGGCCAACATTTTCGTATCAACTTTCATTATTTTAGCCAATACGTCTTTTTTCAGAACTATTTCTGCCACCACTCGCTTGCCACGAGAATGCAGCATATTTAGGTGAGAATGTTTTTTATCGGTATCCATATTGCCAGAGAGCAAATACTCGCACTCTACAGGGTAGTTCGCCTTAATCCATTCGCAGGCAACAAGGGTGGCTTTACCCACCATATTTTGCCCCGCGGCATCACCTGTAGTGTAATTAAAACGCAAATAACGCATTTTTGATACAGACCACTGATGAATGTGCTCTAGTTGTCCAACACTTGTGGTCGTTTCCGCTGCGGCTTTAATATTGTCAAAATTGTCAGTGACCCACTGACCAAAATCCCGTGCTTCTCTTGCATCAGCGAAGATAAAGGCCGGTGCTCGCTGCATAAAACCCTCAACGACAGTGGTTTTTACCCCACCACATTCATTGATAACCCGCATCCCTCTGCTGTAACTTGCAACCAAGGTTCCTTCCGTTGTTGCTAAAGGCACATAGAACAAGCCTTGTGCATGTTCACCGTTAATTTGTACAGGACCGGCAATACCAACAGGCATTTGTACAATACCAATAAAGTTTTCTACATTGCCCGGCAGTACACTTGGATCGACAGTGTAATCTCCCGTATATTTCAGATCGCTTCCTGTTTTTTCTTGAAGAAATTCCCTGCGCTTTGTGGCCATTTCATTGGTATGGTCGTTATTCGCGCAACGCGGGATACGGTCTTCTCTCTTCATTTATCATTCCTCTTGATGAAATCTGAATTACTGTTTTTGCACGTAAATTGTTAATCTATATGACCTCACTAAGATAAACAAGAACAGACGTACCCATCCTACCACCTTGAACTTGTGATATTATATTATCGAAATAATAAAAAAGAGATTAGAACACTGAAGCACTATCGCTCGACTCGTGCAGAAATATCAAGTGATAACCTGCTGCACAATTTCCACTACTTACAAACTCGCTTACACGCGGGAGCCTTAATGCCTGTGATCAAAGCGGATGCTTATGGTCATGGCGATGTTTTTGCAGCAAAAACCCTTCAGCAACACTGTCACTTTTTTGCCGTTGCTCTTATTGAAGAAGCATTAAAATTAAGAGCTTCAGAGGTTGCAACGCCAGTGGTTATTTTAGAAGGCGTATATACAACAGAGGCGTTTGAAGTCTGCAGTAAAGAACACCTTATTCCAGTGATACACTGCCAAGAACAACTCTATATTTATTGTCAGGTTCCTGCTGAATCTCGCCCTTCTTGCTGGCTAAAACTGGATATCGGCATGCACCGACTCGGTTTTAACCATCAGCAAATAGATAAAGCATGGAATACAGCAAGTAAACATTCTAAAACACCTGTGGTGTTATGCGGTCACTTTAGCAGTGCTGACAGCGAGAAACCTGACGACATCGCTGACCAATTGGCTTTATTTCAACAAGTGCAAAGCCGATTAAATTGCGATGCCAGCTTAGCCAATTCACCCGCAATATTGCAGTGGCCTAGTAGCCATGTGGCATGGAATCGAGCCGGTATAGGTTTATACGGCGTATCGGCAAACCAATATTCCATGCGTCCCGCCGAATTAAAGCCGGTAATGAAACTGATTGCGTCAGTATTGGCAATTCGAGAAATCCCAATTGGCGCTCAAGTGGGTTATGGTGGAACTTGGGTAGCCAAAAGAACAAGTACCATTGCAACGATAGGAATAGGCTATGCTGACGGTTACCCCAGACACGCAAGCAATGGCGCGCCAGTTTGGGTTAATGGGAAAATAGCCCATGTTGTAGGCAAAGTTTCTATGGATATGATCAGTATTGATGTGACCGACTGTGAAGATGTGGATATCAATACCGAAGTTGAGCTATGGGGAAATAATCTCCCTGTAGAAGACGTAGCCGACCACTGTGGCACTATTGGATATGAATTAGTGACTCGTATCAGTAGTCGAGTTCCTCGCGTGTATAAATAACCTATACACGCACCCTAAACAAAATAGCGTAAAGCTCAGCCATTGCTCGGTAGTTTGGATCATCATGTCTTTGTCTCTTGATGGTTAAAATCAAGAGTTTGACGATGCTAAATTGGATTGACTACGTGGGATTGCCGGACGGACACTGTTCGGTAGTTCGGAGCACCACGCCAAAATTCTCATAAGATTAAAAATAAAATTCTGGCGGTACTAAAATTCAATAGCTAGGAGGGATGGCCGAACGTTTGCGTTTAAATAACAAATAGACAACGAATAACCCATAAAAAAGATATAACCCAGAGAAGGTGTTTATATAAAATAAAAGTGACTTCAAAATAGACTTTGTCGCAATATTATCAATTGCTAAATCAAATTTATGTTCACAATCCTTATAATCAGGAGTGCCATAACTACATTTTTTAGCGCTATAGGCATTGCTATACTTTGAAAATTCAGAATTAAGACTCACCAAACGATTGCTATGAAAACAAATAATTCCTAGCACAAACAAAAGGACAACATTTAATATTAAAATTTTCTTTTCTATCATTTTTGAATCCCCCTTATATAACAATTTTGCTGTTCAAAATCATCTATTATTTCAATACCAGTGATATTCTATTTTTCATTGCTAATCATCGCCATCATTACTCTTGAAAAACTTTGAAATACCAAAAATAACATTGCTTAGAGCTTTCGATACTAGGCCACCAGCAAGTTGGCGAGAACAAAACTTATGACGCCAACTTTTAGTATACGTCGGTTTATATATGGAACTCGATATCCAGTGCTTTTGAGTTGGAATAACCATTTCAAGGTTAATGTCTGCTTTTAGTTGTGGCAATAGGTAATTGGAGACGCATGCAACAACCATTTAATAATTTTTATCAGGGTAAAAACTTTATGCACATTTCACAAAACATCAGTTGTATAAACTACCCTTTGTTAAAGAGTAGTTTATTTTCAATGACTAATATTTTGAGCGCAAGCGAATTAGTACTATGCTCATCATAAATAAAACAGTAACCGAGGGCGCGTTAACAACAGCAACAGACGCCTGTAAGTCATAAAAAAACGAACGATTTATACCATTTACATCTTCAAAGTCTAAGGCTAATTGACCACCAGCGAATGTCGGTAAAAAGTCGGGTAATGAATTATCACTTAAAAAGTTCTCAACGTTATTGCGACCTTCAATCCAGAACAAACGCACATTTGTTAAAAATAATTCACCCAACGTTGTATCACTAAAAGAAAAGCCATTCAAATTTTGAGCAGGGCCGGCAGCATCATCAAAACTAAGTAGCAAGAAATCTGTGCCGGGTAAGGGAGAACTGTTTTCAGCATCAAATACCTCATTACCAGTAATTACAGCACCACTTACATCAGAAAAACTATTGCCGTTCACAGATCCCATTAATCCACTAATAGCAGATTCATAAATACTAGCTCCCGCAACGACCGAGCCGCTATCAATAGTGCCGCTTGTGCTTGTACCACTGTCGTATTGGAAAGACCCCTGTATAGGCCCTTCTATAACAAAAGGAGGAAGAAAGAAGGTCTGAGCACTGGCTTCAAAGTTATAGGTTACGGAAGTTGAAGAAACAATCTTAGTCAGTGAAAGTAATGTGATAAAAATACTTATTTTAATTATGCGGTTCATAAATTACGGGTATTCCTTTAATGCAGTGAATATTGTTGAAAGCAAACTTCACGCCAAGAACATTTTGTTTTATATATCAGTTAATTAGTTATTCTAAAGTATGACTAATGTAAAAAATATGACATTAATTGTGCGTGAGTATAACGTTCACAAATGAGTCAAAAGAGCATCAAGCTATGAATTAACAATATCTGGTAAAAATTTTAAAGGTATTGATAACTGCTAACGAGATGTTTAAGAGCTATAACTTAAATATTGATATAATAACACTTGTCACTAAACTTGACGAAGCACATGATGTGATGTTTTTAGGAAGTAATACCAACTTTCTATTCGTTTATGATTTGAATACGCAATCATCTCATATTCACCCTTAAATTCCCACGCGATTAGGTATTACGCTCTTTCCATTTACTTGCATAGGCGTAACCCAGTACTTCAGCGTTATGTTCAGCTACCAACCAAGGTAAACCCGATGAGATAGTGCGTTGTATACGCTCACTCATATCATCTGCAGAATTTGATAACATTGTATCGAATAAACTTGATATCATACTCTCCGTTTTTTAAATGTTTCAAATCTAGATGATTTGAATAACGTAATAATTGAACCAGCAGAATGTGCTGTGGCCTTAGGTTTTAATGAAAATACCAAAAAGATTACAACCTCTTGTAGATGATGGTTTGATAGATGGTGTGCTTTATCAGCTTATGAGTGGCAAAGAAGCCACTGTGTATGCAGTGCAATGTGGTACTGAAGTACGTTGTGCAAAAGTGTATAAAGAAGCGATGAAGCGCAGCTTTAAAAAAGCAGCGCAATATCAGGAAGGCCGTAAGGTACGTAACACTCGTCGTGCTCGTGCTATGGAGAAAGGCTCTAAATTTGGCCGTAAGCAACAAGAAGATGCGTGGCAAAATACCGAAGTAGACGCCTTGTTCAAACTAGCTAAAGCTGGGGTTAGAGTGCCTGAACCATATGGTTGTTATGAAGGTGTGCTACTCATGGAGTTGGTCACTGATGATCAAGGCGATGTTGCACCTAGACTTAACGATGTATCTATGTCTGCAGAGCAAGCTATTGAAGATCACGCTTTGGTGATGGTTTATGTCATGCGTATGTTATGTGTGGGTTTGATACACGGTGACTTATCCGAATTTAATGTATTGGTGGACGATTACGGCCCGGTGATCATTGATTTACCTCAGGTAGTCGATGCAGCTGCGAATAATAATGCTTTTAGCATGTTGCAGCGTGATGTGCACAATATGAGTGAATATTATGGTCAATATGCACCTGAATTGACGAGTACATTGTATGCAGAAGAAATGTGGTCGTTGTTTGAAGCGGGTGAGTTAACCGCTGAAACAGAACTAACAGGGCATTTTGCTCAATCTGAAGATGACGCAGACGTAGACTCGGTATTAGAAGAAATAAAAGCCGCTTTTGCTGAAGAACAAGCTCGTCAAGAAAGAATAAAAGAAGCGAACGAACCGTTATAGCTAGGGCAAGTAGACGTTTTTTCATTAGGCTATCGTCTAAAGTCAGGCGTAACAATTGACGAGTCAAAATTGTTGAGTGCAGTGCAAAATGAATAATGTGATTCTAGCTTTTGGATTTTGCTCACTCGAATCAGAAAGTGTGCACCAAGTATCAATGATTTTAGCTCGCTTAGTGAGCTGGCGCTTGCTCATGGTTATTCTGACCAAGCGCATATGACTAGAGAGTTCAGACGATGGCTGAATATTTCACCCAATAAACTGCGCTTCAAACCTACTCAAGTTAAACAATTACATAATCTAGGATAGGGTTCATTAACCACAACTTTGTGAATTTCAACCAGAAAATATTCATATCGGTTACGTAAGTAACTGTTTGGCCCCATGGCATCACTTCAGGTTTTTGAACAAGTTCAGCTCCTACTTTTAAAGCAACATTTAAGGCTCATTGTACATCATCAGTTGCAAAAGCAATTTCGAATGCTGGGCTGTTGGCAATTGGTTTAGATGGGGTCTTACCGAACTGCTTCATCAACTCAAAAGATGAAAATGATAGAGTCGTTGAGCTAGTCTCAAGCTCTCCATAATCGCCACTTTCATGTATCATTTTTTGCTTAAGTCCAAAAACCTGTACATAAAAATCGAGTGAGAATGAGTCGCGGTGATAGAATTAGTGCGATTAGTTTGCCAATGAAATCAATTGGGTCAAAAATACATGTGTGGTGCCATCAATTCATAACGTACTTTTCCGTGTTGCGTAAAGCGAAAAGCCATCAGCTTAAGAACGTTATTTCGCTGGCATAACACGTGTACAACTAACCTATACACGCACCCTAAACAAAATGGCATATAACACGGGGATCACGTAAAGGGTCATCAAGGTAGAAAATAGTAAACCCGTCATTATCGCTATTGCCATAGGCTCCCACATAGCCCCACCACCAATATACAAGGGTAAAATTCCTAGCACTGTGGTCGCCGTGGTCAATAAAATAGGTCGAGCTCGCTGTTTAGCGGCTTGAATAATGGCTTTGCCATGGCTAACACCTAATTTCAATTCCAATTCAATTCGTTCTAACAGAACTATGGCGTTGTTGATCACGATACCTGCCAAAGAAATAACACCCAAAAAGGTCATAAAACCAAAATAAGACTTCGCCAACAGCAAACCTAAAATCACGCCAATCAAGCCCAAAGGTATAGTGAATAGCACAATACTGGCCTTGCGAAACGAATTGCACTGCCCCACCAAGAACACCAGAATATTGAGCCCGTCAATCCCTAGCTTTTCTTTAATCGATTGGTTGGCGTCTCCAGAGCTTTCACTTTCCCCTCCGAGTTCATAACGAATTATGCCACCGTAGTGTTTTTCTAAACTCACAAGCCAAGGCAGTAATTCTGCAAACATTTCAGAGG
>CAYUZL010000299.1:0-6186 GCA_964449725.1 uncultured Alteromonas sp.
GCGTCGAACACTCTCGCCATCGCAGTGTGAACGGTGTTATGTTGAATTTAATGGCCGGATTAGTGGCTTATTGCCTCAAAGAAAATAAGCCATCCATTGATTTAACTGACCTAGAGCGGAATTCGATGGTTCAGGCTTAAACCGATCTGGGGTTAAGTAACGACGCACGTTCACCACCAATGATTGACGTTTCGTAACGTATAGCAAAGCGATTAAAAGCAACCCACAAGTATCCGCTTTTTCAATGTTACCTGTTATGGGTAGTACCATTGAAAAGGCAGAAGACGAAATGATGATGGTAGTCAACGAATGCTTAGAGCTGATAAAAACCCACATATCCAGCCAGCGCTGAAACCTAAAAGCCCAATTAGACAAGGGTGGCAATTTCCAGCAGCTCGCTAAAAAACACTCTTTATGCCCTTCAGCCAAAAAAGGCGGCGACTTAGGCGAATTTGGACCCGGTCAAATGGTAAAAGCTTTTGATAACGTCGTATTCAAAAAGCCCATACTAAAAGTACATGGGCCAGTGAAAACCCTCTATCGAAGGTAAACGCATTTGTACTTTACAATATTTATTTCTAAGCCTATTTGAAGCTTATTCCGCTAACAAAATGGTAGTTAGACTCACCTCAATGTTTTCTTCTCCTAGATTAAACCAAGCTTGACCATCTTGAATGGTGCATTGTATATGCATTTGTCTGTTTACAGCTTGTGCCAAGGTTTCAATAATCGATTCTGCAATAGTGTAAATACTGAGGTTTTTTCGTGCTTTTAACGCCGATTGCTCTTTTTGCCACCAAGTATCAAACATACCATTTTGGTAGCTGTAAACCGCCATGTGCTGCGACTGATTACAGCCTTTTTTAATCCGTTGCTCTGAAGGTTGTCCTAACTCAATCCATTGTTCGATAACATCGCTGTAGTCTTTTTGCCACAAATCTGGCTCGTCTACGTCGCTTAACCCCTTAGTGAAGCTCAAAGAATCACTGGCATTCATGGCAAACGCCAATATACGAAGCATCATCCGTTTGTCGGATTCTGAGGGGTGACGGGCTATGGTTAAATTGTGGTCGGCGTAATAGTGTCTGTCCATATCGGTAATAGACAAGTCAACTTTGAAAATCGTCGCTTTCAATGACATTAGAGAGGCTTTTATTATGTATAGTTAACAATAATTTTATCATTAACCTCGCCTTAGATTTACCCTTTATCTGTTTTTAAAAGCGCCTGCCGCTTTGCGCCCTTGGTAACCATTAAAACCAGAATAAGTTGAGCAAATAAAGACACCAAAAATAGCGCCCAGTGCTGATAAAAACCCGCAATCAAAAAGCTCACTAATGCAACCCCACCGTTTAACAAAGCATAGGGAAGTTGAGTTTGAAAATGCTCAAATTGATTACAGCTTGCGCCCGTAGCAGACAAAATAGTGGTTTCTGAAATAGGTGAACAATGATCGCCAAATAACCCTCCCGACAACACGGCACCTATACTCACAAACAAGGCCGCTTCAATGGAAATGGCAGTAGGAATAACCAAAGGCAGCATGATGGCAAAGGTTCCCCATGATGAACCGGTCGCAAAGGAAATAACACCAGAAAGCACAAAGGCCACTGCGGGTAATAGCCAATAAGGGAAACCTCGCTGTGCCTGTTCAGCAATATATTGCGCCGTGCCCAACTCTTTGCCAAGTGAACTTAATGTCCACGCAAGCACTAGTACAACAATCACACTCATCATACTGCTCATGCCACTTAAATATAAGCTAATGCTCGTGTGTAGATCTCTAACTTTATACCAAGTCATTAAGCTAACTAGCGCTACCGCCGCTAAAAAGTATGCACTGCTTAACCCTGCTCGAAAATCGGCACCCGGAATACTGTTAAATGGAAACCCCAATGGCACCAACATGATCGCCAGTACACAGGCCATAACAACCAGAGGAATAAAAACAAATGAGGCCCGTGCGTTTTTATGGGTAAAGGGCTGAATTACCGGTGCTTCATTACTTTCAAACGAAGAAGAAGAAGATGATGATGATGTAACACAGGCTTTTTCCGCTAACGCCATGGCTCCAAAATCGGCTTTTCGCCAAACCAACAAAGGCACAATCACTATAGCCAAAATGGCATAAAACTGAAAAGGAATAACGCGAATAAACCCATCCCATGCCGACAAATTGTCTTGATAACTGTCAAACTCCTTTTGCATCAATCCCATGATGTATATGCCCCAACCAATAAAAGGCACCAAAATGGCCACTGGAGAGGCAGTAGAATCAATGATGAAAGCCAGTTTTTGGCGAGACACTTTCAATTTATCAAACAAAGGTCGAAAAACCGGACCGACAATGAGAGGCGTACCCAAGTCTGAATAAAAAATTAAAATACCGCCACACCAAGACGCGATTTGGGCCCGTGCTCGGCTATTTATCCATGTCATTATTTGCAGCGCAAATGCGGGCCCACCGCCCGACTTTTCCATAAGCGCGACAAAACCACCAATAAATATCATCAGTACAATAACGCCGGCGTTGTAGCTATCAGTCACTGTGCCTACGAGGTGAGATTTAACTAACTCCGACAATACTGAAAAAGGGTTTAAACCAGTGAGCATAACTGTTGCTGTGACGACCCCAGTAAATAGCCCTATTACAACATTACGCGTGTATAGCGAAAACACTAAGGTCAATACAATGGGTAAAATTGAGGTAATATCAGGGGATGTCAAAGTGAAAAATCCTTTTAAAAGAAAACAGCACCCGTAGTGAGTGCTGTTAGATGGATATGATTTTTATTGCTTACGCCAAATAGTCCCTTCAGGCCCGTCTTCCAGTACAACGCCCATAGCTGTAAGGGCGTCTCTGGCTTCATCAGCGCCCGCCCAATCTTTTTCAGCACGTGCTGTATTGCGCTTTAAAATAAGCGCTTCAATTTTTGCAATATCTTCGTTCGAACCGTCATTAACGCCTTGTAAATAGTCTTCCGGCTTAAGTTGTAATACACCTAAAATACCGCCTAATTTAACCAAAACAGACGCGAGTTTATCCGCTTCTGCGGGGTTGTTCTCTGCTTTATTCACCGCTTTGGCGACTTCAAATAGCACAGCAAAGGCTTCAGGCACATTCAAATCATCATTCATGGCTTTGACGAACTTAGCTGTATATTCGCAATCAGCGTCAGCACAGTCAGTGGTAACAGTTCTTCCCCGCAACGCAGTATATAAACGAGATAATCCTGCTTTCGCTTGAGTAATGTTGTCTTCAGAATAACTTAGCTGACTACGGTAATGGGCTGACATCAAGAAAAAACGCAAAGTTTCTGCATCGTATTTTTCAAGTACATCTCGCAATGTAAAGAAATTTCCTAACGACTTCGACATTTTTTCGTCATTCACTTGCACCATACCGGCATGCATCCAAGTATTTACGTAGGGTGTGTCGTAAGCGCAGCAACTCTGCGCAATTTCATTTTCATGATGAGGAAACGTTAAATCTGAGCCCCCACCATGAATATCGAAATGCGCTCCCAGATGCTTATGGTTCATTGCTGAACATTCAATATGCCAACCTGGACGCCCTTCACCCCAAGGCGATGACCACGAAGGCTCCCCAGGTTTAGCCCCTTTCCATAAGATAAAGTCCAGAGGATCTGTTTTCTCAGAGTTAACATCCACCCGCGCACCGGCGTTAAGTTGAGACAAGTCTTGCTTGCTCAACTTACCGTAATTTTTATCAGCGCTGACATCAAACAAAACATCACCACTGGGTGTTGGGTAAGCAAAGCCTTTTGCAATCAAGGTTTCGATAAGCGTAATAACTTCTGGAATATGCTCGGTAACTTTAGGTTCAATATCCACAGGCAATAAATTAATGGCGTTAAAGTCTTCATGCATCATAGCGATAGTACGAGTAGTCAACTCACTTGCCGTTTCTCCATTTTCAATGGCGCGAGCAATAATTTTATCGTCTATATCAGTTATGTTGCGCACATAGGTCACGTCAAATTTTTGCGAGCGAAGAAAACGCACCAATACGTCAAAACTCAAATAGGTTCTAGCATGCCCCATATGACACAAGTCATATACCGTAATGCCGCACACGTACAACCCCACTTTTCCTGCTTCGATAGGCACAAACGGTCGTTTAGTTTGCGAAAGGGTGTCGTACAAATGCAACATTATTAAATATCCTTTGTTGTTGTGAAAAGTTTTCGCGCTTAGTGTACCACTGCGATACTGGATCCGCATGGCCTAATTAGATACTATGCGCGGCATTATGAATGCTAAAGCCTAGGTAGAGAGAATAAATATGGTTGTTTTACACACAAATTTTGGCGAAATCACATTAGAATTGTTCGAAGATAAAGCACCGAAGACCGTTGCTAACTTTTTGTCTTACGTTAAAGAAGGCTTTTACGATGGTGTAATTTTTCACCGCGTCATTCCTAACTTTATGATCCAAGGCGGTGGCATGAACCCAGACATGTCTGAAAAGTCATCAAATGCCCCTATTGAAAACGAAGCAAACAACGGCGTTAGCAATGAAGTAGGCACTATTGCTATGGCTCGTACTAACGACCCACATTCAGCATCATCACAGTTTTTTATTAACGTTCAAGACAACACATTTCTAGACTTTAAAAGCGAAAGCATGTCGGGTTGGGGCTACTGTGCATTTGGTAAAGTAGTAGAAGGTATGGACGTAGTGGACAAAATAAAAGCCGTAGCCACTGGTAACAATGGTATGCATCAGGACGTTCCACTTGAATCTGTTGTGATAGAAAAAGCCGTAGTTAGCGAATAATTTAACGCTCAGTAGTACGCATACTCATGGCGTTTACGTATTTTATATCTGATATTCACTTAAGTGAAAGCAGGCAGGATATTACTGATTGCCTGCTTGATTTTTTAGCGAATGAAGCCCACAAAGCGGACGCTTTATATGTGCTAGGTGATTTATTCGAATATTGGATTGGCGACGATAACGTAACGCCATTAAGTAAAAGTGTAGCCAATGCATTTTACGCACTAAGCAAAAAGATTCCCCTTTACTTTATTCACGGTAATCGCGATTTTGGAATACGGCAAGCGTGGGCAAAAAGTGCGGGGATGACTTTGTTGCCAGAACAATATGTCATTGACCTTTACGGTACTAAAACTTTGATTAGCCATGGCGATGAGCTATGTACATTAGATGTTGATTATCAAAAATTCCGCAAAAAAGCCCGAAGTTGGTGGTGGCCTAGAATGATGCTTGCCCTACCCCTTTCATTACGTAAACGCATTGCGGAAAACGGTCGCCAAAAAAGCCAGTCCAAACAAAAACATCTTGCCGCTGATATATTAGATGTCACGCCCGAAGAAGTAATAAAAGCCATGGAGCACCACAATGTGACGCAATTTATTCACGGCCATACTCACAGGCCGAATATTCATTGCGTAAAGCTGAGCCAAGGCGAAGGCACCCGAATTGTACTGGGTGACTGGTACAGCCAAGGAAGTATAGGTAAATTCAGCCAAGATAGTGTGACGCTGGAAAATCGCAGCCTTTAAATACCGTTTGCGCTAACTTAACCCTATTGAATAGGGTAGTCGTCTTACTTCCCCTTTCTAAACATTACAAACTAAATTAATCTAACCCGATTATCATTCTATGAGACTATTTTTCTCCGAAAAATACGGCGCTCATAAGGCTATTTAGAGAACTTGCGATGACAATTAACAAATATCTTATTTCTTTGCTGTGTATTGGCGTTTTTACGGCGTGCAGTTCTCCTGACTCTATTGATTCATCTAAAGTATCCGACGAAAATCTCAAAACCAGTGAACTGGTACCCTATCAAGAATTTGAACTTGAAAATGGTCTAAAGGTCTTATTTCATATTGATCGTTCCGACCCTGTGGTTGCTGTTGCACTGACAAGCCACGTAGGCAGCGCGAGAGAGAAAGTCGGCCGTACCGGATTTGCCCACTTATTTGAGCATCTTCTATTTTTAGAATCTGAAAATTTGGGCAAAGGAGGGCTAGATAAACTCAGTGCAAAGATTGGCGGTTCTGGGGCAAACGGGTCGACGAACCGCGACCGCACTAACTATTTTCAAACCGTTCCCAACGACGCCTTAGAAAAAATGATTTGGGCTGAAGCTGACAAGCTAGGCTATTTTATCAATACCGTTACCGACCCTGTAC
>CAYUZL010000300.1:0-3120 GCA_964449725.1 uncultured Alteromonas sp.
GTCTGATGAAATGCGTGACATTTTATTAGCGGCGTACGCACAAACCCAAACCTTTGAACCCATAGAAAGAATAACAAATCTGGTCTTTTTGATAATGAGTTCTCCCCAATATGCAATTCAGAAGTAAGGTGATGTTATGACAACAAATAAATTTTCACGCCGAGACTTCCTTCGCAATACTCTTCGCTCATCAGTGGGTGTGGCAACTGCGAGTGCAACTTCGGTGGGTGGGAGCTTAGGTTTGATGAATGCAGCCCTTGCTCAAAGCAGTAGTCGTTTTGACGATTACAAAGCCCTTGTTTGCGTGTTTCTTTTTGGCGGTAATGATTCCCTTAACATGCTTGTGCCTACTGACAATGCTGATTACTCTGTTTATCAAAATGTACGGCAAAATCTCGCCTTTTCACAACCGTCTCTGCTGCCGTTAAATACCCGTATAAGTAACACTTATCCCGTAGGGTTACCTAGCGCAATGTCGTCTTTAATGCCTTTTTTTGACTCGGGAGATTTGTCCTTTGTTGCAAACCTAGGCCCTTTGCTTGCCCCAGTTACAAAACAGAGCTTAATAAATAATATTCAATTAGCTCCACCTCAATTGTTTTCTCATAATGATCAACAAGCCAATTGGCAAACATCTCGTCCCGATGCGCCTTCAGTAAGTGGTTGGGCAGGTAGAATGGCCGATTTACTGACAGAGTCAGCCAGTGCGCTGCCAATCAATTTGTCGTTATTTGGCAATAATCTAATGCAAACAGGATTATCTACTTCTTTGTTTTCATTAACGCCAGAGGGAACAGAGCAATTTCAAGCGCTAACACCGACGCAGGCTTTTAATGCTCAACGATTTAATGTACTTGAACAATTATCAGCTACTAGCTCTCATGTATTAGAACAAGGGTATATACAGAAAGTGAGCCGAGCAATGACCAACAACGTGCTTATTGACGACGCGTTAACCTCATCAGCACAGAATGCCAATGGCTATCCTGAGTCAAACCCACTTGCCGCACAGCTTGCAACAGTGGCAAGGCTAATTAGCGTTGAACAGCGCTTTACCCAGCGCAGACAGGTTTACTTTGTTGGTCTAGGAGGATGGGACACCCATGATCGACAAGTCGATACTCACCCCAGACAACTGCAACTGCTAAGTGAAGCACTGAGCGCCTTTCAAACCAATTTAAATCAGTTAAATATAGCTGACGCAGTTACGACATTTACTATGTCTGAATTTGGTAGAACCTTAACCAGTAATGGTGATGGCACTGATCACGGCTGGGGCGGTCATCAACTGGTAATGGGAGGAGCTGTAAATGGTGGAAATATTGTAGGAAATTTACCTGAACTAGCACTAGGGTCAAACGATGATTTAGATGACGGCCGTATTATTCCTACCACTTCGGTAGATGAATACATTGCCAGCTTAGCTAGATGGTTTGGGCTTAGCGATTCTGAGTTAAATACAGTATTACCAAATTTAAACCGCTTTAACTCAGCTTCACTATCTATTTTTAATTAAAAAATAGATTATTTCTGCGCATTGATACGCCAGTCATAATCGATAAATTTAATTTTATAACTATCTGGAATAGGCGTGTCTACGTAGCGATTTATATATTCACCTAAATCTTTTGTTTTGCCAGATTCAACAAAATCTTCAGTATAAAAGTCGAGGATTTCTGACACGTAAACTGCGCTGTTTTTGTCATCTCTGTAGAAGTGTTTTTTCTTGGCAAAAAATTCCCACGCTGCTTGTTTTAATTGCTCATCTAAGGTTTCAGCTACAAAAGGGACTTGAGGTAAACGAGGACAGTCTTTAACCATGCAATTTAAGGCAAAGTGAGCGAGTGGCTCACCTAAAGGACGCACTACATCATTTTCAAAGTCATACAGATTCGTTTCTTCACCGCCAATAACAACATCGCGGAATTTAAAAAATTTCGCGCGCTTTATAAAGCTAGTAAAGCCATCGGGAATGCCTCTATCAATTACACCGTACATAGCAAGTGCATTGTATGCATTAATGTAATAGGCCATTGTTGCATTAGGGGCTGTGAATAGTTCAGGATGAGTATCTGGACTAGTTTTACTTATAAACGCCACAACTTGTTGCAAACGCGCTAAATCATCAGATTTAGCTAATCGAGCAAAATCTGTGCTGCCAGTTTCGTCAACGTAATTCGCAACAATGTACGCCCATTCTTTTTGTGCTTCCTCTTGCGCTTGTGGTGTTTGACCAAGGCTTTGAAAACTTAATAAAATTCCAACAAGTAGAACAACTCGAAATAGCATTTATCTGCTCCTATGTAGTGTATAAATATTAAAACTAATTGGATAGCGCATTAACCTGCACAACTCCCGCAAGCAGCGGGGGCGGCGCCAACAACTTTAACTGGGATCCCATGACTCTTCTTTTCACGAAGAGGTTGATACATTTGGGTTTCACCTTTTTTGTTTACATATTCCAAGGGTTTCAAAATGTAATCATCGCGGTGAGCATTATGCTCACACATGGAAACAGGGCCGTCAGCTGTCATTACCATAAAAGAACAAGCATCTATTCTGTCTTGTTCTAATGCGTTTGCATCCATAAAGTTCTGTACGAAAAATGACAACTTGTGAACCTTACCTCTAGCGCGAAATAAATCTGATTTCATTTCGTTAAGCTTAGCCAAGGTGGCACCGATAAGCCGAGGGATCCACACAGGCTTTTTCAGTAAAGCCCAAGTATAGCGAGCAACAATGCTTGCTAAACCTTCTTGACGAAGTATTTGCACGTCATCGAAATCTTGAATAAATTTAGCAAAAAAGGATTCGTCATCTACCACAGAATACACTTCTTTATTTGTCACTAATGTGGGCATATAGCTGTGACAATTATTGTGGCCAATACGCACTTTTTCCCAAGGTAGTGGCTTAGCAATGGCTTTTTCAATGCCCGCTTTTACGGTAATCGGGTCGATAACATCGTCTCTTGCTCCCCACTCTCCTCGGCCTGTTTCTGCTTGCAATTGAAACGATACAAAGCTCACCGTTTCAGCTCGGTCGACAAAGAAACGTACCATCTTTGGTAACTCACTAAAGTTGCCGTTGTGCACCGTAGTGTTAAAGATGATCATCAAC
>CAYUZL010000301.1:0-2915 GCA_964449725.1 uncultured Alteromonas sp.
AGCTTAGCACGAGTGAATGTTGAGCTTCAAAAAGGCTGTTGGTTACTACGTCATTGCTATAAGCTACAGCCACTTTTTTATGACTTTTTTCTTAAATAGGGCCACCTTTTATGATCCACAACGACGTATTACTCCGCCTTAGATATGCTTTGTCTATTAATGATACGGCAGCGGTAAGCCTATTTAAGTTAGTAGAATACGATATGGATCTTGATTACCTTCGTTCAATAATGAAAAAAGAAGGGGAGGAGGGCTACCAACCTTGTAGAGAAAAAATTATTTCGCTGTTCTTAGATGGCCTTATTATTAAAAACCGAGCCAAACATGTAGGGGTTAAGCCAACGGTGCTAGCTAGCGGTCAAAGGTTAAGTAACAACGAAGTGCTTCGTAAGATTCGCATAGCGATGAGTTATAAAGACGATGATATGATTGATATTCTTGCTTTGGCAAACTTCAGAATAGGCAAAAGTGAATTTTCTGCCCTGTTTCGTAAGCCCGATCATAGAAATTACAAAGCAGCAGGGGATCAACTTGTGCGTAATGTATTGCAAGGCATGGTTAAAAAGTACAGACCTGACGCTGCAAACACTGCACATACGAAAGAGCAAGTGAAAGACAATATTAAGGCAAAAACCCAAGCCCGTAAAAATAAACCCAATAAGCCTAATTCAATTTGGGGCTGATACCTCATCGGTCATTTGGAGGGTTTATGAAAATTGCGTTGGTAGGAGAAGTTATTCTTAAAACACCTGCATTGCCAGTTGAAACAAGTGATATTGTTTCTGAGTCGTGCCAGTCATTTATATCATCACTTATGCAAACTATGCTCAACGCTAAAGGAATTGGTATTGCAGCTCCTCAGGTCTTTGATTCAAGAGCAATTATGATTATTGCCTCTCGGCCTAACGAACGTTATCCCACAGCGCCACTTATGGATCCTTTAGTATTAATTAACCCTACAATTACGCACTATAGTGAAGCGCAAACAAAAGATTGGGAAGGGTGTTTGTCGGTGCCATCACTTCGGGGAAAAATAAAACGCTCTGCGTGGGTCGATGTACAGTTTCAAGATTGTGAAGGAACACTTCAACAACGTCGTTTCGAAGATTTTGTTGCGCGTATTTTTCAACATGAATACGACCACCTTATAGGTAAAACATGGCTAGATCATATTGAATCAGCAGATGATATTGTCGCTGAAACAGTGCTACTTAAAAAGTAACGAGTTACCGCTCCGACATCAGTAGCAATCCCCCAGCACTGATAAATAACCCACCAGTGACTCTATTGAGTGTTTTCATTCGATTATTATTAGTTATCCAAGATGCTGATTTTGTTCCTAAATAAGCATACGTAGACAACCAAGTGAGCTCCATTATCGTGAAACTTAGTACCAACATAAGGTATTGCGGAAGTAATGGGGCACTCATATCAATAAACTGAGGAAAAAGCGCAGTAAAGAATATAAGGGCTTTGGGGTTGGTTGCGCCAACTAAAAAACCACTGGTAAAGGCGGCTCTGTATGAATTACTTGGCTTGACTGATTCCCCTGTTGTGGTTTTTTGATTATAGAACGACACTACAATGTTTTTAACCCCAATAAATACAAGGTAGCTAGCTCCGAGCCATTTAATAATGGTGAAAACACTTTCTGAAGACGCAATGATAAGACCTAAACCAGTAAAAGATAGAGACATTATTCCTATAATGGCAACTAAACTGCCCATTGCAGCAAACAAAGCGGTTTTAAAATTATAGGAAATAGAGTGAGTTACACACAGTAAAACACTGGGGCCTGGTGACGCCGTAAGAACGAAAATTGCTGCTAAATAAACGAGATAGGTAGTCAAATCCATAGAAGGTCAATTTATAGAAAAAACGATTTTCCACTATACATTATTTTAAATTTGTTGCGCTAAAAGAGTTTACAAGCAGCTTAGATATACCCTAACCTTGTTGCAAATTTGATTGGTGCTCAGTTTTTATTAGAGCAACTCGCCCTAAAACCAGTGCTATATCTCCGAACAAAGGTAAATGAAAAGCATGAAAGGCTGTATTCAACAACTAACGATTTATCCTGTGAAATCCTGTGCTGGAATTGCTGTAGATTCAGCAAAAATGACGCCCTTTGGTTTAGAGGGCGATCGGCAATGGATGATTGTGGATGAGTCGGGGAGAATGCTCACTCAAAGAGCAAACGCAAAATTAGCCCTTATTCAGCCCAGTTTTTCTGATAAGGGCTTAGTGTTATCTCACCCGAATGCATCTTCAATTGAAGTAAAATCTAGTTTAGAAACGACTGCAGCACTAGTTTGGCGAGACTCAGTGTCAGCTTTTATGGTCAATCAAGATGCTAATGATTGGATTACTGAGGTTTTAGGCAGTGATAAGCCTTTGCGTTTAGTGAAGTTTGATAGCCAAAAAATAAGAGAACCTGGAAGTGTTGAACGCTTCGGAGAAACAGGAAAACATTTCGCTGACGCAGCGCCTTATTTAGTTGCGAATGAGGCATCGTTATCTAGCTTAAATGGACTTCTTTGTGAAGAAGGAAAGCCACAAGTCACTATGCGAGCCTTTAGACCCAATATTGTTGTATCGGGTATTGCTGCTTTTGATGAGCACGCAGTGTCATCAATGGTTTTCAACTCAGGTGCTAGTTTAGTTTGTGTTGATCATTGTCAGCGCTGTATTGTCATTACCATCGACCCAGATACAGGTGTTTTGCAAAAAGATCGGGTGCCTTATGATGAACTTGCATCAATGAATGGCATGCCAAATAAGCCAAAGGCAGCGGCATTCGGTGTCAATGCCACTTTCTCAAGTAAAAATGCAGCGTTAGAAATTACGATCGGCGACAGCCTTGAATACGCATTTTAAGCCACTTTTTGTCACAACTTAAAAGCACTAACTGAATG
>CAYUZL010000302.1:0-3577 GCA_964449725.1 uncultured Alteromonas sp.
CACAAAGCGGACCAACAAGGATTGGTGTTTACAGAAAAAGACATATTTCAGAAAAGCCCTACCAACAACGTTCAAAACGCATTTCCAGACTCTTGGAAACAAGTTCAGTTAAACCTTCCGTTGAGATACGAATTTGAGCCCAATGCCGTTGATGATGGCGTTACCTTAGTGGTGCCTTTACCTGTACTTAATCAGCTTACATCTGATGGATTTGACTGGCTTGTACCGGGGCTTCGTTTGGAGAAACTCACTGCGTTGATTAAATCCTTACCTAAACGTTTACGGAAAAACTTTGTTCCAGCTCCCAATTTTGCCGAAGCTGTGTTACCGGATCTCGTTGACGTGGATAAAAAAGGACACCCCGTCGCCTTAATTGACGCGCTTGCTCTGAAGTTATTCAGAATGACGGGCGTAAAAGTAGAACGAGAAGACTGGCAGTTATCTTTGTTACCTAAACACCTAACCATGCATTTTTCCATCGTTGATGGTAACGGTAAACAATTGGCATTTGGTGATGACTTATTTACATTACAAGAAAACCTAAGTGGTAAAGTTAAAGAAACCTTTGAAAAGGCTGTCACGCCAGAATTTGAGCGAAAAGGGTTAACAAAATGGGATTTTGAAACGCTTCCCGAGACCTTTACGCAAAAGCATGGGGGTTTTGATGTAAAAGCGTACCCTGCCTTAGTTAAAAAAGGGAATGCCGTAGACATTGTTCTTCTTGATAGTGAAATAGAAGCACAAAAGAATCACTTTGAAGGTGTTGCTGCATTGCTTAAATTGGCTATGCCATCACCGGTGAAATACTTACAAGAAAAGCTGCCTAATAAAGCTAAACTGGGCTTATATTTTAACCCTTTTGGTAAAATACAAGCATTGATAGATGATTGTATCTTAGCAGGCATTTATTCGTTAATTGACGAGTTTGTGGATTTTAGTCAGGCGAGCTTACGTACGAAAGATGGTTTTACGCAATGTGAAAACTATGTTCGGGGTCGCCTTAATGACGAAGTGCTTGCCATCGCAGTGGTGGTAGAGAAAGGTTTAACGTTAGCTCATGGTATTCAAAAGCAAATGAAAGGTAACGTTCCGCTTACCCTTATTCAATCTGTGGGTCATATAAAAAGTCATCTAGATTCCCTCGTTTATGCAGGTTTTGCATCAGACTTTAGAAAAACTAAGCTCAATGACTGGTTGCGCTACTTACAAGCATTAGAAAAAAGGTTGGAAAAGGCGAAGATTGACCCGCAAAGGGATAAATTGAATCAGTTGTCTGTTGATAAAGTCAATTATGCCGTTGAGTCGGCAAAAACGAAAATAGTAGGTAATGAGATGGATCCTATCTTCAACGAACTTCGCTGGATGACTGAAGAGTTAAGAGTTTCGCTTTTTGCTCAACAATTGGGGACTACTTATCCTATTTCTGAAAAGCGTATATTGAATTTTATTCAGTCAGAGTGTGGTTAAAATTAGATAAGTTGTGCTCTTTAGTTGTCAACTAATACCAAGGGGCCTATAAATTTATTTGATACATTTTTTTAACGAGTTAACGGATTAGTAGGACATGTTAGCATACAACGACAAGCGCAATTTTTTTCGTATGATGGTTAATTCTCCTTGTCAGGTGACCGTCCTCGACGAAGAATCTAGCAGAAGTATACAAGCAATTTGCCGTGATATAAGTGCAACTGGTATGTCATTAGAGGTTGAAGAACCTTCAATAGCATTAGGGGCCCAATTGGATGTTCAAATTGAATCAACCAGTTCTCAAATACCCTCTTTAGCAGCGTCTGCTAAAGTTGTTCGATGCGAAGCTGCTTCAGAAAACAGCTGCATCGTAGGGGTAGAAATTTCAGAAATGCGTTAGTCGGTTACTCGGCACACAAGGCCTTTTAAATAATGGCCTTGTGGGTATGTCGATAAAATCGGATGATCACTCGATTGAGATAAAAACTGTATAAATTGTACCTTTCTTCCCGCGTCTAACGCCGCATCTGCAATGATTTTTTGAAATAAATCTGATGGCATTAATCCCGAACAGCTAAATGTCATTAATATTCCGCCATTCTTTACCGCATGAATACCATACATATTAATATCTTTGTAACCTCTAGCTGCTTTGTTTAGGCCTGATCTACTGTCTACAAACTTAGGCGGGTCGAGTATTACCATGTCGAACTGCGTTTGTTCTTTGTGATAAGTACGAAGCGCTGTGAATACATCGGCTTTATATTGAGTAAACTGATCAGCAGAATGACCATTTTGCAGTATGTTTTCATTACCTAAATTTAACGCGTCCTGAGATACATCAATATTGGTAACATGGCTTGCACCACCCGCTAAGGCAGAACATGCAAATGTACAGGTATAACTAAAGCAGTTCAGTACTGTTTTGTCTTTTGCTAGCAAATGGGCAATGTAACGATTGTCTCTTTGATCTAAATAGAACCCCGTTTTATGGCCTTTCAATATGTCCACATTCAAGCGCATTCCATTTTCTTCGATACAGTATTGAACGTTTTCATCGCCACTAAGGTGTTGTACAACTTGTTGAAGGCCTTCTTTTTCTCTAACTGCAACATCACTGCGTTCATAGACAGAGTAGTCTGGATAAAGCTTATTTAATGCAGAGACTATTTTGTCTCGGTGCTTGTCAGCGCCTGCACTTAATAGTTGCATTACCGCAACTTTGTCGTAGATGTCAATGGTTACACCGGGTAGGCCATCAGACTCACCCGCTACTAGCCTGTAGCCATTACTATTGAGTGCTAAGGATTCTCGCATAGATTTAGCTGCTTGAAGTCTATTTAAGAAAAACACGTGATCAATGGATTGAGATTGATTGAACGTCCAAAAACGCACTCTGATTTGTGAATCTGGTGAGTACGCGCCTCTTCCTAACCATTCACCACTGTGACTATAAACATCAACAGTATCGCCTGAATTAACCCGGCCCTTGACTTCAAAAACAGCTTTAGCAATAAGCGAAGGGTGTTGCTGCTTCGCTGATTTTTATCGGCTCACATGAATAACGATAGAGCTTGCTATTGTTAAATAGTACCTAATAATTTGGGCCCGCAAGTATAGCGGGGAGTGTTGTGCTATGCGATAGTCTTGTGTGGATAAATGCTACTGAATGTAGCCTTTATCCTCTGCTAAACTTGAACTTTGGGCGGCATCTCTGGCTAAGGTATCACAAATTTCATTTTCCTCATGGCCACTGTGTCCCTTTACCCATTTCCATTCTATATCGTGACGTTGACATGCCGTATCCAAACGCTGCCATAAATCGGCATTTTTCACAGGCTTTTTGTCTTTAGTACGCCATCCATTTTTCTTCCAGTTAAAAATCCATTGCTGAATGCCATTTTTGACATATTGGCTATCTGTGGTGATGGTAACGGTGCAATCTTCTGTCAGTGATTCTAATGCCACTGAAGGCGCAAGTAATTCCATTCTGTTATTGGTTGTCAATTGGAACCCTTTTGATAAACGTTTAGCGTGTTTACCGAATTTCAATAATGCGCCATAGCCTCCTGGACCAGGGTTACCTAAGCAAGAACCGTCAGTAAATATG
>CAYUZL010000303.1:0-5833 GCA_964449725.1 uncultured Alteromonas sp.
AATATCAAGAATATCTGACTCATCAGAATACGCATAATATCCAACAAATTCAATGCTACTTTCCTCAGCCACAGTAGAGGAATAATCTACGCCAAAATTAGAGGCTTTTTGCGCACGTAGACGCTGTGCCTGCATTGCAGATTCAAAACCGGTTTCATCTAGTTTTATGTTTTTCTCA
This sequence comes from uncultured Alteromonas sp., assembly GCA_964449725.1. Taxonomy (GTDB): domain Bacteria; phylum Pseudomonadota; class Gammaproteobacteria; order Enterobacterales; family Alteromonadaceae; genus Alteromonas_F. Next base: position 179 of record CAYUZL010000303.1, read on the forward strand.
CGGGCAACATCATTGGTTAAATCTACAGGGAAACCATAGGTGTCGTAAAGTTTGAAAATCACATCGCCAGACAGAGTATCTGTAGTGAGTTGTTCAATGGCTTCATTTAAGATAACCATTCCTCTTTCAAGCGTTTTACTGAACTGCTCTTCTTCAACTCTTAATACTTTTTCGATAACAGGTCGTTGTTCGACAATTTCAGGGTAGGCTTCACCCATCTCTTTACACAATTGTTCGACGAGACGATAAAAAAAGATATCGCTGGCACCTAGTTTGTATCCATGGCGCACAGCACGACGAATGATACGCCTTAGTACATAACCTCGGCCTTCATTTGACGGCATAACACCATCACAAATTAAAAACGCACAGCTGCGAATATGGTCGGCAACAACACGTAAAGATTTATTCTCTTTGTCTTCCGTTCCGATAATTGACGCTGCTGCATCAATTAGGTTTACAAACAAATCTATTTCATAGTTGCTGTGTACATTTTGCAAAATAGCTGAAATACGCTCAAGTCCCATCCCCGTGTCTATAGAGGGAGACGGCAATGGCAGCATGTCACCATTGGCTTGTTTATTGAATTGCATGAAAACCAAGTTCCATATTTCAATAAAACGATCACCGTCTTCTTCAGGGGAACCAGGAGGACCTCCCCAAATATGCTCACCATGGTCGTAGAAAATTTCTGAACAGGGTCCACATGGGCCTGTATCGCCCATTGACCAGAAGTTGTCTGAGGTACTAATACGGATAATTTTTTCTACTGGTATGCCGATATCGTCTTGCCAAATGCGAAACGCTTCGTCGTCTTCGGAGTAAACTGTGACTAATAATTTCTCTTTTGGCAGCTTTAATTCTTCAGTAAGAAATGACCACGCAAACTGAATAGCTTCTTTTTTGAAGTAATCGCCGAAACTAAAATTACCGAGCATTTCAAAGAAAGTATGATGACGAGCGGTGTAACCCACATTTTCTAAATCATTGTGCTTCCCGCCAGCTCTAACACAACGCTGAGAGCTTACGGCTCGTGTATATGAGCGTTTTTCTTTGCCTAAGAACACATCTTTAAATTGGTTCATTCCGGCGTTCGTAAATAACAGTGTTGGATCATCGGAAGGAACCAATGATGAGCTGCTCACTTGCTGATGATTATTGCTAGCAAAGTAGCTAAAAAAAGCGTTGCGAAGTTCTGCTGTAGAGAGTGTCATTAAGTAAGTAGTCCTTAGTGCTAGAGTACTGACGATTTCTGGCGTTAAGGTATCACGAATTGACCTCATTTGTCAGTGCGTGTTCAATCTGCTCGTAGGAAAAACCTCGATACAATAGAAATCGTTGTTGTTTGGCTTTTTCTTTTGTGTCTTTGGGGGGTAATTCGCCAAACTTTTTACACTTCACAACCCAAGCGAGCTCTAACCAATCAACCTCAATTTCACTGAAACCAGCCAACGCGTCACAATCATCTATTTTATGCTGTTTTAGGACCTCTTTTATGCGTATTGGCCCTTGGCCTTTGTTGATACCCGCACGATAATGCATTTCTGCGAATCTAGAATCAGACTGAATATTAGCTTGCTTAAATCTCTCCAAAACAGGCAAAATATCATCTAATTCAAAGCCTTTTTCTTCTAATTTAAATAGAAGTTCGTTAAATCCGTGCTCACGACGACTCAGTAATTGAGTTAATGTATGGCGAATGACTTTGCGATGATCTTCGGTCATAGTATGAAGTATTTTCTAATGTATTCGTTTTAAGGTAACGCGCTTGTCTCTTATTGTTAAACAGCACACCAGTATTTCTGATTTTGAGCAAACCGTTTGGGATTCACTCGCTAATGATGCAGGCCCCTTTTTATCTTATCATTTTTTAGAAGCGTTGGAATTAAGCGGTTCCGTCAACAACTCAATAGTTAATCATACTGGATGGCAACCAAATTATTTAGCCGTTTACGATGAAAATTCTGTTTTACTTGCCGTTGTTCCCGGCTATATAAAAACCCATAGCTATGGTGAATACGTATTTGATCACGCTTGGGCAAATGCATACTCTCAACACGGTTTAGATTATTATCCTAAATGGATCAGCGCTATTCCGTTTACACCAGTGACAGGTAAACGAATTTTAGCGAAACAAGATAAGCTTGCCTCATGTTTGAGCGCTATCGACACTCATTTGAAAAATAGAAATGATATTTCATCGTACCACTGGCTATTTACCACTCAAGAACAACAAAAAAACTTACTAACACTGTCTGGACTCCCTAGATACTCAGTGCAGTTTCAATGGCAAAATCGCAAATTTACTAGTTTTGAACATTACCTATCTACATTCAAATCAAGAAAACGAAAAACAATTAACAAAGAACGCATTAAAGCTCAGCGTGGTCTAACTCTTCAACGGCTGACAGGAGACGCAATCACCCAGGAAGTACAAAAAGAGTTCTACCTTTGTTACCAGCAAACCTATCTTAAACGCAGTGGACACTCTGGCTATTTAACCGAATCTTTTTTCGAACGGGTTTTTACAGAAATGAGAGATAGAATTCTATTGGTTACAGCAAGTGACCAATCAAGCTTTAAAGCCTCTGCTTTATTCTTTTATGATCACACCGGATTATTTGGTCGCTATTGGGGAGCACTGGATGATATTGACGGTTTGCATTTCGAATGCTGCTACTACCAAGGAATAGAGTTTGCTATTGAAAACTCGCTGCCAATATTCAATCCTGGTACTCAGGGAGAACATAAGCTACTAAGAGGTTTTGAGCCGTGGGTATGTGCGTCTTCCCATTTTTTAAGCGATCAGCGTTTTTACAACGCCGTGTCTGATTTTTTAGAAAGAGAATGTGCAGCAATAGAGCATTATTATCAAAGTGCTATCAATACACTTCCCTTTAACAGCGATACATTAGCTGATATCACTAACCAAAATAAGTCGATAAATAAACATAAGATAAAATGGTAGACTAAAACCTATTGCTCGTAATTGTTCGAACACGTATACCTATTTACTCATCTTTTTGATGCTCATTTTGACACTCTTTTAAAGTAAGTAAACCCGATGTAATCGATACCAAAAAGGGAACCAAATACGTCAATAGTAGGTTCAATATATTTAATGGTACATTCCCTAACAAGGCATCAGTTTGATTTATCAAATTTAAAACCGTTCCAACTAATAACATTGTAATTAATGAACGCTTTAACAATAAAGGCGTAATCTTAAATGAACTAGTTGATCTTGATTCTGTCATGGGTGAACTCTCTGCCTTACCCTTTAAAATAATCATTACAAAAGGGCTATTGTTATTTGATATATTGATTGTGTTTAGATGAAACTAAGGTTATCAAATCATTTATAAAATATAAGTATAGCATTCGAAGAAAACGACACTAAAACGATACGACCTTACGCAACCTCCTTAACAAACAACGATACTACGACATTTATTAGATTAATCATCACAAATAATCTATATTTATCTACAATTCGTCTAATAAAGTCATTGTTAAACCGTGGATAAACTTTCTTCTGCCTTTCAGCACTTTTCATTTAATGCTGACGTATTTTTTAGCGGAAATCTTTGTAGTGTCAGCGAATTTGAGCAGTCCGCTAACCTGTGTGGCCATATCCACACTGTCCGGTCGGGTAGTTTGCGTGTCATTGACAGTTATAACCAGCAACACAAAATAACTAAGCCAAGCGTGCTTTTTTTTACCAAGGAAAGCCATCATAGATTAATTCCCGAACCTGGCTCGGATGTTGAATTAGTTTGCGCGACAATTAACTACAAAAATGAATCCCACAATCCTATAACCCACTCAATGCCAAGCTTTGTTAATCTTCCGTTAGACGATCCAACATCTAAGTTAGGTCAGACCGCGACATGGCTATTTGAAGAAGCTTTTTCTGAACTGAATGGCGGTAAGCTTGTGATGGACAGGTTGTGCGATATTTTGATTATTCAGCTGTTGAGAGAAACACTAAAAAACAATACGTTGGCTCCAGGAGCTTTGAACGGCCTAGCGCACCCTCAATTGTTTAAGGCATTAATTGCTATTCACAATCAACCAGAGAAACCATGGAGTGTAGAATCGTTAGGAAGCGAAGCGTCAATGTCACGTGCAAAATTTGCAGAGTTGTTTCACAATTTGGTTGGTCAAACACCATTAAATTATTTGACTGATTGGCGGATGAACTTAGCCAAAAGCCTATTAAAAAAAGGGCTTACAGTATCTGAGGTATCTCAACGTGTGGGTTATGAAAACAGCTCTAGTTTTACTCGAGTGTTTTCTAAAAAAGAAGGGGTTTCTCCGAAAAAGTGGACACAATAAAAAGGCAAAAAGCTGCAGGGGTTAGCTGCAGCTTAATTGTCTTATAAATTAGCCCTTACTACTTATATATTCATCAACAAAGTCTTCAAGAATATTTAACGGCACAGCCCCGTTTTTAAGCACTACGTCGTGGTATTCGCGAATATCGAATTTATCTCCCAGCGCCAATTGTGCTTTTTCTCTAAGCTCTAAAATTTTCAACATACCAATTTTATACGCTGTTGCTTGCCCTGCCATCACCACATGGCGTTCAACCATTTTCACTGCATCTGGTTTTGGATTCGGCGTGTTATTTACGTAGTAATCAATACCCTCTTCGCGAGTCCATTTCATCTCGTGAATTCCTGTATCGACTACCAGCCTACACGCGCGCCACAGCTCCATAGCTAAGCGCCCAAAATCAGAGTATGGGTCTTCGTATAAACCAATCTCTTTTGGTAAATATTCTGAGTAAAGCCCCCAGCCTTCAATATAAGCAGTATACCCACCAAACTTACGAAACTTTGGAATACCTCGTAGCTCTTGAGCTATAGCTAATTGCATGTGATGCCCTGGGATACCTTCATGGTAGGCTAGTGCTTCCATTTGATAAACTGGCATATCACTCATTCGATATAGGTTGGCATAATAAACACCCGGCCGAGTGCCATCTTGAGACGGTCGTTGATAAAACGCTTTTCCAGCCGATTTTTCACGGAATGCTTCCACCGCTTTCACTGTAAGTTCAGCTTTAGGTTTCACCAAAAACAATTCATCTAACCGACCTTTCATATCCTCAATAATTGCAGTAGCCTCAGACAAATAGCGCTGTTTACCTTCTGCCGTTTCACCATAGAAAAATTGCTCATCAAAACGCATGAAATTGAAAAATTCTTGAAGACTACCTTCAAAACCTACTTTTTTCATAATCACTCGCATTTCATTATGGATACGAGCCACCTCACTTAGACCAATTTCATGGATATCTTTAGCTGTTTTATCTGTAGTGGTTATTCTGGCTAAACGCACATTGTAAAAGTCATTACCTTCAGGAAACTTCCATACACCGTCATTGGTATCTGCTTGTTTTTCTAATGTGTTCAATGTGTCTATAAGTTTGACGTACCCTGGCCCAAATGAGGTTATTAGTGCTTCACTGACTTTTTCAACTAATATCGCTTTTTTCTCATCTGTAATATCTAGACTTTCAATTTTCCTTTTAAAGTCAGCGAGAAGTGTACTATCACTTCCTTCATCAAACGGCGCACCTGTGATGACGTTTTTACTGTCGCTAATCACGTAGGGGTATACAAATTTAGGCGCAATAATACCTTTATC
>CAYUZL010000304.1:0-2759 GCA_964449725.1 uncultured Alteromonas sp.
TCGCTTCTGTTAATGACCAGCTGCCATTAATCAGAGGAATGTCTAAGCGAATTCGTTTAAGTATGTGATCTTTGGGGAGCTCTTGACTTAAAAATGGCAGCGGAATAAAAAACTCAACCGAGTTAGTGTTTTTATTCGCTATTCTGAAAGTACTGCGCGCAGTTGAGCTAAACCCATGGCGTTCAGTTTGATAGAGCAATTGGTAGTCATTATAGGCAGCATCAGAAGTTGGAGCTGTTAAATGTATGAAAACACCGGCAAACCCATCGGTATTTATGCTGAAAAGCGGGCTAACGATAAACGGATCTTCACCAGAAATATTGAACTTGGTGATGTCTCCATCAATGTGGTTTATTAGCCAATCATTGAGTGTTAGTTTGCTTCCAATTTGAGGTAGCGCTTTGACGACATTAGCATCTTTTATAGCCGCTATCGTTTGAGAATTACTGGCAGTGCTGGTTATTTCCGGCACTGATGAAAAATCAACGACACAGTTTGTACAAGATACTAAATCCAGCCTCAATTTTGAGCCTAAGTTTGATGACACCTCTGCTGGAAGCTTTAAGCTAGCAGGGAAGCTTGGCACCAAAAATTTAACTTTAAAGTAAGGGCTAAATTGCTCATCTTTAGTATGGTAAAAAAGCTCAAGTTCTTGATTCTTTACTTCGGAGCCAAGGTCGATATTCAAAAATAACTCTGAATCATCATTAATGCTTTTATATTGGGTATCAAAGGTAATGTAAGGGTCATTACCAGCAACAATGAATTTTGAGTCTTCAGCGCTGTTATTATTTGCTTTCTCAAAATGGTTCTTACTTATATTTTCACTGGAAAACGCAGGATATAAAAAACACGCGAGCGCGATAAAAACCAATACGTGTTTTGACAAAGCCACTATCGAACCAGAAACTTTAAACATGCTTGTCATTCTTTTGAGTGAGAAGTCTATAGGTGAAAAATCCCATTACAACTAAGAATAGAGAACGCATAATTTGAATGCTTTGATGTAGGCTCAAGGAGCTTCCTTGAGTTAGTTGTTGGTAAAAGCTAGGGAAGTGGCCTAAGCCGATGAAATCGCTGCTTAGTGGCGCGGCGAGAAATAATGTGAACACACCAGCATCGGTTTTTAGTAGCCATAAAACTATCCACGTACCTGATAATGCGATAAATGGTAATAGTACTTTGCGATTAAACTGCATACTCAAAATTGGCAATAGAACAAGCCATGATATGTAGTGGATACTATGAACGTTAAAGCCGAAATAGATGAATAAGACAATCGAACCACAAATAATAAAGCGCTCGGCTTTGGCTTTATAGCTTATTTCCCACTGATAAATAGCAAGCGTAGCAAGACAAATAATGATTGGATAAAACCAATGATAACCAAGAGGTAATAGCTTATTAAGTGTGTCTCCTTGGTGGTCTATATTTGGGTCGACAAATAATTGCGTATTACCACCGGTCAGTTTGATCAGAAAATCTGGTAATAGATAAATGGCAACGATTGTTGCGGCGCATACACTGGTGATTATTATATTCCGAAACCAATGGTCTTTATGGTCAATAACCGCCAATAAGAAAAACGGTGAATATATTAAGTTGATTTCTCTGCAATGTAAGGTGATTGCGAAAAATATCGATGCAAGAAACACTCTATCGTATTTTAGTTGCAATGCAGACATACCGAGAAAGAACAGGCTGATCACTTCGAAACGACCAAAAACATAGGTTGAATAGAGAGTGAAAGGGTTAAACAGCCAAATCAATAAAGCTATGCGGCGATGGTTTGGGTTATCGATAAATTTCCAAACCACTACCGCGGTAGCAATATCGAACAATAAATAAGGGAGTTTAAAGAAAAATAAGTGACGATAAATATTTGGGTCATTTAAAAAATAACCATAGTCGACTAATCCTGAGACACTTTGTGTTGGGTCTTCAATATGGAATAGGCCTTCGGTAACATCGATAAAAAGGTGCGAAAAAGCGGCGAATATTACTTCTATATAAAATACAACAAAGCGGTGGCTATTATCAAAAAGATGCTCATTTTCAATGACATAAAAGACTCGCCTAGCTTCAGAGTATAGGTCAATATGGGCGAAGAACGGCATTAAGGCCAGCCTAAGTAAAACGGCCAGCCCTAGTGCTGCAATAAAGAATTGACGTTGATTTAATGTTCTCAAGGTCGACATGATCTCTGAAGGTTTAGTCTTTAAAGTTTAATGAAAAACGTTCATTCTTTAAGCTTAAATTTGGATTGTAGAACGGATCTCCTTTGGCCAGAAAGTCAGACCATTTGTCTAAAAAGTAGCTCTGTTCTTTTAATAAACGTTGCATTTTCTCGTCGGTATCTTCATATCCACGACTTATTGATTCATGATGAGTTGCTTTGCAGTGTGGTGTGAATACGTTTAAATAACCTTGATCTAATAGCTTTAAGCAAAAATCAATATCATTATAAGCAACGGCTAGATTCTCTTCGTCTAGACCACCAACTTTTTGATACTTTTCAGTTTTAACCATTAGCATGGCTCCGGTAACCGCGCTGACATTGTTGACCATATGTAAGCGGCCGTGATAGCCAATATGGTTATCAGGGAAGAATTTATGAGGGTGTCCTGCAGCACCGACCATTCCTGCTACGACACCAGCATGTTGTATTGTACCATCAGGGAATAATAGTTTACTCCCAACTGCACCAATGTTTTCACACTGACCGTGCTCGAGCATGAGTTCTATCCAATCTGGTGTAA
>CAYUZL010000305.1:0-6773 GCA_964449725.1 uncultured Alteromonas sp.
TCTAAGGGCCATTGTGTCAATGGTAAATTATCTAGATAGACTTCTTGTAATTTACCCAACTCGTACCGTGCTATGCGGTTAAAATAGAGCTTAATATCGTCTTTTTTCAAAAAGGACAAACTGTCAAAGGTATAACCAACACCTTCTAACCATGTGGTTCTTTGAGGTAGGTTATCTTTACCAAAGCTCAGGTCGGTATTGACGGCCTTGGTTAAAAAGGAATCAATCCAGTTTAAGCCAACAGGCAATCTAAAATTGGCTGATTTTATACGGTCGATGAATGACTGCCTGACTCCGTAAAGGTTGCCAAAAAAGCAGGCTCTTTGAGTAAGTAGTTCTCGATAAAACTCGATATTGCGACCTGATAATGGCATACCGGCTATCACAACCGTTTTCTCTGGTGCTTGGCCTAACTTGGTATTCATTTGGCTAAAACAGTTGTCAGAAAAGCTCACATCAGCGTCTGTAAAAAAATGAGTTTGAGCCTCGTCGCTAAAGTCATGAATATAGGTATTCCACGCATTACACTTATCGCCCAGTGTAATTTCTTTAATGGTCATCTTTTCAAATTTCAAGCGAGCCTTGGTGGATTGTGCGATATCAATGGTATTGTCGGTACAGCCATTTGCAATCAGATAAAATCTATTGAGATTGAGGTCAGTATTATTAAAAATGCTCTCGATTGATTGAACTATATTAGCTTCTTCGTTGTAAGCAAACATCACTACGTTATAGGACATGTTGTGGCCTTCAAGTTGTGTATTCATAGTATTTAGTTCTTATCTGTACCTAAAATAGCGCGGTAAATTCGGGTGTATTGAGCTACCATTAAATTATCTGAAAAGTGCTCATTAAATCGTTTTTTTCCATTTCTGCCAAAGGTGTTTATTGTTGGCTTAGAGAGCATTTTTATAATGCCATCTGCAAAGTGTTCTGGGTTGCCATTTGTCGTTACTAAACCATTGTATTCGTGTTTTATGATTTCAGGATTGCCACCCGCATTGGTAACAACACAGGGTTTACTTAGGCTCATGGCTTCGAGTAACGTCATTGATGTCCCTTCGCTTAATGATGAAAGCAGAAACATATCCATTATTTGCAAATAGCGAGTCGGGTTAACTTGATAGCCGGTTAAAATGACATGTTGAGAGAGGTTCAATTCTTCTATTTTCTGCTCAATTGTATGCCGTTCATCGCCATCACCTACAATGACTAGCATTAAATTAGGCGTGTGTTTTAACGCAATAGAAAACGCCTCTAACATCATAGTATGGTTTTTAATGGGGTCGAATCTCGCAATAGTGCCTAAGACCAGTGAGTCATTAGCTATTCCTAATTCAGTTTTTAGCACTTCAGCGCCGTCGGTCTTCAGTAACGGCTTAATACCGTTATATACCAACTCAATTTTCTTTTTATTGATAAATTCATAGGTCGCGAGGGCGTCTCTGGTCGCATCTGAAATTGCAGTGAATCCGTCGGTGAAAAACGCGAGAATTGGATTCACCCATTTCCTTTTCCACGTTGTTGAGTCAGGGTAAAATCGCCCATGCTCGGTAAAAAGGACTTTGCAATTGAGGCCTAACGCAGCAAGAGTGCCGTAAACCCAAGGTGTATATTGGTGGCAATGAAGTACATGAATATTGTGTTGTTTTATGTGTTTTCGCAGTGCTGTAATGAGCGATTTGTCGAAACCCGGAGTGCGGTTGTGGGTTGTTACGGCAATCCCGTTATTCGCTAATTCAACACCCCAAGGGCCAGTAGGGGCTTCGATGCAGAATATCGACATTGTAAAGTCAGATGAAGCATGGCTTTCGACTATGCTTTTTATCACCATTTCTGTTCCACCTATGCGCATGTCAAAGGTGACGTGTAAAATATTCATATCCATGTTTGATTTTCTTTTCGACCCTCGCCTAACTGTTTCTGATAATATCATGAATACATAAAAAGCAATTCATCTATCTCTGTTTTCGTATTATTTTACTTGGGGTTATAGTAAACGTTTTGACTTCAACGGATCACAAACATGCTTAAAAGTGCGAATACGGTTTGTATACAGATACTCGTTATTTGTTTTTTGATAAAAAGCACAGCTTTCGTATTCGCGGCTGATTTTATTATAGACTCTGAACCTGATCTTCACCGTGCCTTGACGCAAGCGAATAAAAATAAAGAAACGGATACCATTACGCTTTTATCTGGCGAATATCAATTACAACGCAGGTTGGTTTTTTCCGAAAAAGGCACTGTGCTTAAAGGTGAAACGGGCGTAGCGACTGATGTTGTTTTATCAGGTCGTGGAATGCGACAGTCTAAAGGGGTAGAAGTGCTTGTCGATGTACAAGCAGACAATATTACTGTGACAAGTTTGACACTAAAAAATGCGGGAAATCATTTAATTCAGGTTAGGTCTGAAAAAGACGCAGATAATTTCACACTGACAAACTGTGTTTTACGGGATGCCTATGAACAAATGTTGAAAGTGTCTTCGTCTGAGTCTAGCCTGCATTATTCTGATAATGGTAAGGTCGAGCATTGTGTTTTTGAATATACCAAAGGGATCGGCCCTCAATATTATATTGGTGGCATTGATGCCCATAAATCTCGGAATTGGTTAGTGCAAAATAATCGCTTTGAGAACATCGCGAGCCCCACTAAGCATATTGCAGAACATGCGGTGCATTTTTGGAAAGATTCAAGTCATACCCAAGTACTTAACAATACTTTTATTAATAACGACAGAGGTGTTGGATTTGGTTTAGGCAACAGTGGCTTACAACACACTGGCGGACTCATTAAAGACAATGTCTTTTTTCATCTTGATAACCAGCACCCCTATGCAGACGCGAGCATTATTCTGGAACGCGCACCTAATGCTGTGGTTCAGAATAACTTGATTGCGCAATATCACAGCTACCCTAATGCTATAGAGTATCGATTTAAGGAAACCAAAGGCGTAGTAATTGAAGGTAACACAGTAAATCGGCGTATCGCATCAAGAAATGGTGGAAAAGCCTCTGTGATCAATAACGAGAAACAGCGATAACGTCGTATTGCGCTTTCTCAACCTGAGAAAATAGTGGGCGGCTTCTATCTAAGGTGCTGTTACCGGTTTTAGGGACTAACCATTCCACTGGTCGAATGGCTTCTACTGCGTTAAACAGAGTTTCTGGTGTTTGGTTGAACTTGTCTAAAACATCAGGATGAATTTCAATTAAAATAATACAGGTTTGAGCTTGAGAAATGGTGTTAGAAGCACCTTCTACAACCTGTACTTCTTGTCCTTCTACATCAATTTTCAGCACGACAACTGAGCTCAGTTCTATTTTTTCATTGTCGATGTATGAATCAAGACTTGTTACCTGAATGTCACCTTGTGCGTTTTCTTCAATATAGCCTTCGTGGTCGCCTAATGTTCGTTGCCGAGTATGTAAAGAGGCCATACCATTGAAATTAGATAAAGCTTTATTTACGGCTTTGCCATTGCGTGTGCAGCTTGCCATATTGTGATTGAGTAATGAAAAGGCCCCTTGGTTGGGTTCAAACGCAATGGTTTGGACGGCGTGGTCACAATGGCGATTGATAAGCGCACTAACGGTGCCAATATCTGCACCTAAATCAAAAAAACTAAAGGCGGATTTTTGCTTATTAATCAATTCGATGAAAGGCATGAACTCATCGAGGTAATAATTTTGAGGGCCGCCCAACTGCCAAAAACACCATTCGTGAGCAGGTATTAAAAAGGGCCCTAAAGGCATCTTGTAACGAATTAACGTGTTAGGGTGACGTTTGTTTAACCAATTAAATAAGGCATATTTAGCTGGTTTATCGCCTTTTTGCATCCAAAGTAAAAAGGCGTTGATAACGGGGTTGGTTTGCATGTCCAAATGAGTCATAACAGTTAACTAACGAGCATATTTGTTGAACCACATCTGGTACATCAACATGCTCCACAGCATAGCACTGTGGTCACGTTGCCCTGATTGGTGCTCTTTCCAAAGCGTGGTAATTTGTTGCATATTGAATATATCAGCCAAGCCGTCAGACTGTTGTAACAAGGTTGATTCAGCATAAGACTTTAGGTCTTTGCGGAACCAGTCAGCAAGTGGAACGGAAAAGCCCATCTTCTTTCGATACAACAAAGATTTGGGTATAAATGGCTTAAATACTTCTTTAAGAAGGTATTTCTTCTCGCCATCTCGGTATTTCTGCACCGAGGGTAAAGTTGCTGCTAGCTCTGCAACGCGATAATCCAGTATTGGCGCTCGAACTTCTAAGGAATTCGCCATACTCATGCGATCAACTTTTACTAATATGCCACCGCATAAGTAGGTTTTAATATCGGTATACAATATTTTACCTAAGTGATCTGGAGCGTCGCTGGTTTCATAGGCTTTGGTGGTTAAATCACTGGGGTGATAATCACCTAAACTGGCAAACACGTCATTTTTCGCCAACTTGCTCCAGTGATCATCCGTCATTTGGCTGTTGGTAATATAGAACCCCATATCGGGCTCATAACTTAATGTAGTGAGCAGGGAATGAGACTTTTTACCTAATGCTCCCGGTAGCTTTTTACACATTTTTGCGAAAGTAGGCAGCATGCCTTTTCGAATTGGTGTTGGGATGCGTTGACGCCAGGTATTTTCAATGTCATCCGTTGTGTATTTTTCATAACCTGCGAACATTTCATCGCCACCATCGCCTGCGATTGCGACGGTAACCTCTTGACGGGCCAATTCGGATACAAAAAAAGTGGGGACCAGTGACGGGTCAGCAAAAGGTTCATCAAAGAAGCTAACTATGTGTTCTAAATTATCGGCTACGTTTTGATGTACTGTGAATTCGTGATGTTCAGTATTGTATTGGTTCGCAATTTCTTTAGCGAACTCTGCTTCGTTGTAAGTTTTATCAGTAAAGCCAACAGTACAGGTTTTAACTGGTTTTTCGCTGTTTTTTGCCATTAGTGCGACAACGCCAGAGCTATCAACACCGCCGCTTAAGAACGCACCTAAAGGTACATCACTCATCATTCTTTGTTTTGTGGCTTGCTCAAGCAAATCAATTAAAGACTGTTTATTTTGAGTTTCCGAATTGGTACTGGTTCTGGCAAAACTAATATCCCAATATTGGGTTTGTTCAATTCCTTTCTCTGTTACCGTCATGTAATGGCCCGCAGGCAATTTATGAATGTGCTGAAAAATACTTTTAGGGTCGGGCACGTATTGGTATGTGAAAAAATCGTATACTGCGTCTAATCGTATGTCTTTGGGAATATTGTCTAGCGCAAGAATGGCTTTAATTTCTGACCCAAAGGCAAAACGGCCTTGGTGCTGGAAGAAATAGAGTGGTTTTTTACCTAGTCTGTCTCTGGCAATAAAGAGTGACGCTTCTTGTTTATCCCAAATAGCAAATGTGAACATTCCATTGAGCTTTTCTACACACTTCTCTTTTTCTTTTGTGTATAGCGCAAGGATAACTTCGGTATCCGTTTGAGATTTGAATTGATAACCCTCTTTCTCCAAGTCACTTCTTAACTCAAGGAAGTTATAAATTTCACCGTTAAAGGCGATAACAAAATTGTTATCTTCAGAATACATGGGCTGGTTGCCCGCTTCAGACAAATCTAAAATACTGAGTCTGCGATGACATAAACCTACGAGTTCATCGCAATAAGTGCCACCGGCATCTGGGCCTCTGTGAAGAATTGCTTGGCCCATTTTTTCAAGGGTTTGCTCGTTTCCTTCTTTATGACTAAATTGAGTAAATCCTGCAATTCCACACATGTGTTTTTCCTACAAACTAATATATTTTCGTACGCGGCCACCCAAGAAAATTGTCAAGGGGAGGGGAAGTTTGCGCCATATGTTTTCTACATGGGAACGCAACGAAGACCCTGTTTGCGCTTGCTCATCATCGGCTTTTTCTAGCTTACCTTGATGATAGTTTTGCCAAAGTAATTTAACGGGTTCCGCGCCCCATTGCTTTTTGAATTTATAGGTCCCTTCGTTAAATGTCGAGCGTCCAAAGTCAAAGGTGGCTATGTTTTTATCTGCACAAGCTCCCAGCACAGACCAATAAAGCAACATATTGGGTGCTAAACGGTTATAGGCTTGAATGGTTGAAGCCCAAGGTATCGAAGCGGTTTTTTCATTGAGTAAAACCATACCTGCGCCAACGGGAATATTTTCATGGTACACCACACTTAATAATGCGTTTTCACCATAATTACTGGCGATATCCGCAAACCAAGTTTTGTGGTGAGCGGGCGAACCTAAATCTCGCATGTTGACACAATAAACGTGATAAAAGTCGTTTAACAACTTCGTAGAATTACCCGTTTTGTATACTAGGCCGTTTTTTTCTGCTTTTCGTATTTGGCTGCGTAATTTACTTTTAAATGAGGCTAAAAGTGTTTCTGAGCTGGGAGGCAGTGACATTAACATACGGACTTTTTGGCCTTCCAAGTCTTCGACACCAAAAGGCGATGTTTCTACACTGCGTATTTGTGTGGATGCTATGCCCTCTTCTTTTGCAAAGTTTAGCGCTGTGTTGATTAGCTCTTGTGCAAGTTCAGGTGAGTCGGCTAGAGGGCCACCCAAGTCGCAATAGGGCAAAGAACATAGATGTTGTCCCTTAAGAGGAACCTTCATGATGATTAAAGGTAAAATCCCGGTAATTTGATTAGTTGTTTTGTTTACCGCAATAAAGCGCTTGGCACTAAATTTATAACTGCTAGTGACCGTACTAGACCAAGCAGACTTGTGGTAAGG